>DASYQW010000194.1 GCA_036005065.1 Candidatus Methylomirabilota bacterium
GCCCGCGCGTCGGCCACGGCGCGGTCGACGACCCGGGCCAGCGACCCTCCCCAGCGCGGACTTCCGGGGAGCGGCAGCAGATGGACCATCCCGATGAGAAGACGCGAGAGCCCGGGGAGCGGCTCGCGGCTCACGACCCGACCCTCGGAGGAGCGGCGAGCCCCGCCGACGACCGGGGACGACCCGGCGCGATGGGAATCGGCTCGGGCCGGCTCACGGAGCGCCTAGGAAGCTGTCGGAGTAATCGCGCGCCAACGCCTCGCCCAGCCGCCGCGGGTCGGTGTTCCACTCCGAGCGCGGGCTTGCCCGCGGAACCCTCCCGGGGGAGGGTCTGGGAGGGGGCCGTCGAGGCCCCCTCCCATGATCTAGGGTTCCTCCTCGACGCTGTGGGCGCCGCCCGTCGCGCTCTCCTTGCGCGCGTGGGCGACGAGCCGCCGGAAGCGCTCCTGGAGCCGGTCCAGCTCCTGGTCGGACAGCTCCTCGATGTCGATCAGCAGATTCGAGGCGCCCTCGACTGCCGCGATCAGCTCGTTCAGCTTGAGCTGAATGGCGTGGGCGTCCTTGTTCTGGGTGTGCTGGATCAGGAAGACGATCAGGAACGTGACGATGGTCGTCCCCGTGTTGATGATGAGCTGCCAGCTGTCGGAGTAGCCGAAGAGGGGCCCGGTGAAGCTCCAGACGACGATCGTGAGCACGGCAAGAATGAAGGCCGACGGGCTGCCGACCAGGAGTGAGATCCGGCGGGCGAACTGCTCGAACGCCTCGTGAAGCCGGGCTGGGATCGGGATGGACCGCCGTCGCCTGCCGGCAGCACCGCCGGGACCGGGACGTTTGGCCGACGGATTCCGAGAGGGCATGGTCGCACCTCGCACTCGGAGGACGAGGTCCTCGTCAATGGGACTCGTGGCCGGTGGCCGCCGGACTGGTCTCGACAGCCATCGGCGTCGCATCTATTCTCATTATTCCATGAGTGACCGCGCGGCTCTCCTGGTCATCGGCCTCGTCTCCGTCCTGGTCATCGGGCTGGTCGCCGTGCTCCTCCTGGGCCGGACCGCCGAGGGCCGCGGGGCGCCCGCCGTCTCGGCGCTCCCCGCGATCAATGCCGGCCTCAACGGAGCGAGCGCGGTCCTCCTGACGGCAGGCTTCCTCCTCATCCGCCGCAAGCGGGTCGCCGCTCACCGGACCTGCATGCTCACCGCCTTCACCCTGTCCACGCTGTTCCTGGTTTCCTACGTGATCTACCACGCGCAGGCGGGGTCGGTGGCCTTCACGGGGCGGGGGCCCGTCCGCGCGGCCTACTTCGTGCTGCTCGTCTCCCACATCGTGCTGGCGGCGCTCATCGTGCCGCTGGCCCTGACCACGATCTACCGCGCGCTCGGCGGCGACTTCGCGCGCCACCGGCGGATCGCCCGGGTCACCCTGCCGATCTGGCTCTACGTGTCGATCACGGGCGTCGTCGTCTACTGGATGCTCTACCACCTCTTTCCCTCGCCGTGACGGCGGAGGTATAGTGCGCGCCATGAGCCGGCCCGGGCCGATCCCCGTCGCATCCCGTCGTCCGCGGCTTTCCAGAGGGGTAGACCCATGAGGTGGCCTCGCTGGCTCGGTTGGGCCCGGGACACCGAGCAGGCGCGTCGCGTGGCGCTCCTGGCCCGGACCCCGGTCTTCGCGGGCCTCTCCCGGCGGCTGCTCGGTCGCCTGGCCACCCAGCTCTTCGAGAAGGCCTACACGCCCGGCGACGTCGTCTTCCGGGAGGGCGATCCCGGCAAGGGGCTCTTCATCGTCCTCGAGGGGGCGGTGGCGATCACGCAGGCGGCGCCCGGCGGCGACCTGGTCCTGCGCTCGCTCGGCCCCGGGGCCTGCTTCGGCGAGCTCGCCCTGATCGACGACCTGCCGCGCTCGGCCACCGCCCGGGTGACCGCCCCCTCACGCCTGCTCATCCTGTATCGGACCGACTTCGAGGCACTGGTGGAGGGGAGCCCGGGCATCGCGCGAGTAGTGCTGCGCAACCTGCTCCGCACGCTCGCGACGTACGTGCGGCGGACCAATGCCGCCGACTCCCACGGCGCCGTGGCCCCCGCTGCGGACCCCCGGTCCCCGGGGACGCCATGACCGAGCCGCAGGGCGGCGCGAGGCCCGATCGGGGAAGGCTGCTGCCCTGGATCCTGGGCGGGGCCGCCGTCGTGGTTGTCGTCTATCTCTTTCGGGGCCTCGTGCTGCCGCTGTTCCTGGCCGCCGGCGTGGCCTACCTGCTGAACCCCTTGATCGTGTGGGCCGAAGGCATCGGCACGAAGCGCAGCGTGGCGGTCATGGGACTCTACCTCGCGTTCGCCCTCGTCGTGGTGGGCGGGGGCTTCGCCCTGGGCCCGCGCCTCCGCGCCGAGGCCGGGGCGCTCGCCGAGGGACTGCCGGCGCTGACGGACCAGGTCGAGGCGGCCATCGACCTGGCCGTCCGCGAGCTGCGTGACACGTACCCCGGACTTCGTCGC
The DNA here is from genome assembly GCA_036005065.1 of Candidatus Methylomirabilota bacterium. NCBI lineage: Bacteria > Methylomirabilota (SeqCode) > Candidatus Methylomirabilota bacterium. The sequence continues at coordinate 2,490 of DASYQW010000194.1, forward strand.
GTGCTGCCGAATCCGGAAGGCCGAACCCGCTGGCTCGAGCCCCTCGTCGCGGGGCGGGGCGGCAACCTGACCGAACTGCTCGAGCATGCCGGGAAGGTGTTCATCACCGTCGTCCTGGTCCCGCTCTTCGCCTTCCTCCTCCTGCGGGACAGCCGGCGGGCGATCGCGTTCGTCATGGACCGGCTGCCGCCCATCCACATCGAGACCACCGTGGCCGTCTGGTGCGAGATCGAGCAGATCATCGGACGCTACCTCCGGGGCGTGGCCCTGGACGTGCTCGCCGTCGGCGTGCTGGCCTCGGTCGGCCTCTGGGCGCTCGGCGTACCCTATCCCCTCTTGCTAGGGGCGTTCGCCGGGCTCGCCAATGCCGTGCCGTTCCTGGGCCCGATCCTCGGCGCGAGCGCGGCCGGCCTGGCGGTGCTCACCGACGGTCAGGGCATCGCCGCCGTAGCCCGCGTCGTGGCCCTCTTCGTCGCGATCAAGGTCGTAGACGACGTCCTGCTCCAGCCGCTGACCATCGGCCGGAGCCTGCACCTCCACCCCATGCTCCTTCTGGCCTCCGTCGTCGCCGGCAACCAGGCCCTCGGCATCTTCGGCATGGTGCTGGCCGTGCCGTTCGTCACCGCGCTCCAGGAGATCGCGCGGCTCCTCCTCGAGCACCACCGGGCCATGGCGGGTCCGGCTCCGACCTCCGGCGAGGCCGCGGCGGCGCCGCACTACGTCTGCTGAGCCCTGAAGGACGCGGGGGCGCCCGGCCGGCCGGCGGCGCTTGACGGCCCCGGGCCCGTCTGATACGGTACCGCCCAGCCGTTGACGGGGTCCCGGGTGCGCCCCCGCAGGGGCCAAGAGGGAAGGCGGTGCGAGACCGCCGCGACCCCGTCACTGTGATCGGGGACGAAAGTCGCCGAGTGGCCACTGGCGCCGGACAGCGGCGCTGGGAAGGCGGCGACGAGTAGGACGATCCGAAAGCCAGGAAACCTGCCCGGGACCCGAGTTGCCCTGACCGGTCTTCGAGGGGAGGCCCGGGTGCCGCACGCTCTCTCGCCGAGTCCGCTCCCCGACCACCGTCTCCGGTGAGCGCCCGGACCCTGCTGGTCCTGGGCGGCGCCCGCGCCGGCAAGAGCGCCTACGCGGTTGCGCGCGCCGCCGTCGTGGGTGAGCGCGTCACCTTCGTGGCGACGGCTGAAGCTGGAGACCCCGAGATGGCGGCGCGGATCGCCTGCCACCAGGCCGACCGGCCGCCGCGCTGGAACACGGTGGAGGCGCCGCTCGCGCTCGCCGAAGCCGTGGCCGGGCTCGAGGGGAAAGCCGACGCGGTCATCGTCGACTGCCTCACCCTGTGGGTCGCCAACCTGCTCGCCCGGCGCCCCGACCTGCCGGACCGCGAGCTACTCGTCGAGGCGGAGCGACTCGCGGACCTCGGCCAGCGCCGCCTGTTCGGGCTCGTCCTGGTGTCGAACGAAGTCGGCTGGGGAGTCCACCCCGAGACCGCGCTCGGCCGCCGCTTCCGGGACGCCCTGGGACTCGTCAACCAGGCCGTCGCGCGCGCGGCGGACGAGGTGGTGCTGCTGGTGGCCGGCTGCCCCTGGTGGCTCAAGCGTCTCCCGTGAGCTCGCTGGACGCGCTGCTCAGCCGGATCGTGGCCCCGGATCCTCACGTGGCTCTGGCCGCCCATGCGCGCCTCGAGCGCCTCACCAAGCCGCCCGGGAGCCTCGGGCGGCTCGAGACGCTCGCCGCGCGCGTCGCCCTCATCACGGGACAGGCGATGCCGCGCGTCGCCGCGCCGGTCATCTTCACCCTCGTCGGGGACCATGGCGTCGTGACCGAGGGCGTGAGCGCGTACCCGCAGGCGGTGACGGCGCAGATGGTCGAGAACTTCTGTCAGGGCGGCGCCGCGGTGAACGCTCTCGGGCGCCACGTCGGCGCCCGGGTCGTGGTCGCCGACCTGGGCGTGGCCGTCGACCTCGGACCGCGGCCCGGACTCGAGCTGCGGAAGATCGCCCGGGGTACGCGGAACTTCGCCGAGGGCCCCGCCATGACGCGCGAGGAGGCGCTGGCGGCGATCGCGGCTGGGGCCGCGCTCGTCGAGGACGCCGCCCCGGATTGCATCGGCACCGGCGAGATGGGCATCGGCAACACGACCGCGGCGAGCGCGCTCACCGCGGCGCTCACCGGCGCCGACCCCGCGGCGGTGACGGGGCGGGGGACGGGGGTGGACGATGCCGCCTGGGCGCGAAAGGTGGCGGTGATCCGGCGGGGGCTGGGGACGAATCGTCCCGACCCCCGCGACGGACTCGGCGTCCTCGCGGCGGTGGGCGGCCTCGAGATCGCGGGGCTGGTGGGCGTCGTCCTCGCCGGCGCCGCCCGCCGCGTCCCTGTGGTCCTCGACGGCTTCATCGCGACCGCGGCCGCACTCGTCGCCGTCCGCCTGCGGGCCGAGGTCCGCGAGTACCTGATCGCGGCCCACCGCAGCGCCGAGCCGGGTCACGGGGTCCTCCTGGAGACGCTGGGCCTCGCCCCGTACCTCGACCTCGGCATGCGGCTCGGCGAGGGGACCGGCGCCGCCCTGGGGATCGGGCTCATCCGGGCCGCCCTCGCCTGTTACACGGACATGGCGACCTTCAAGGAGGCCGGCGTGTCGGGACGGCTCCCCTGAGGCGCCGATGATCCGCGCGCTGTGCGTGGCCGGCCTGGCGTCGTCCGTGGGCAAGACCACCGTGACCCTCGCGCTGGCCGCGGCCTTCCGTCGCCGCGGGCTCCGCGTGCGCTGCGCCAAGGTGGGGCCGGACTTCATCGACCCGGGCTTCCATGAGGCGGTCAGCGGCGCGCCGAGCCGGACGCTCGACAGCTGGATGCTGTCCCACGATGCGCTGCGCGCGGCCTTCGCCCGCACCGGGACGGACGCGGACCTGGTCCTGGTCGAGGGCGTCATGGGCCTCTTCGACGGCCTGGACGGCCGGAGCGAGACGGGGAGCACCGCGGAGGTCGCCAAGCGACTGGGCCTCCCGGTCCTCCTCGTCGTCGACGCGGCGGCCCAGGCCCGCAGCGCGGGGGCGGTGGTCCTGGGCGCCGAGCAATACGATTCCGGCCTCGAGGTGGCCGCGGTCGTGTTCAACCGCGTCGGAGGCGAGCGCCATACCGGGTGCCTCACCGACGCCTTGGCCGGTCGGTGCCGCGCCCTCCCGCTCGGTGCCCTGCCGTGGCGGGACGACCTCCGCCTGCCCGAGCGCCACCTGGGCCTCGTCACCGCCCGCGAGCGGCGGTTCCCACCGGGCATGTTCGAGGCGCTGGCGGACCTGGCCGAGGACGGCGTCGACCTCGACGGGTGCCTGGCCCTCGCCCGGAGCACCGTCGGCGCCGAGGCTCCGGCGCCGTGCGGGCCGGCCCGGATCCGCCTCGGCGTCGCCCTCGACCCGGCGTTCCAGTTCTACTATCCCGACAATCTCGAGGCGCTCCGCTTGGCGGGCGCCGAGATCGTCGCGTGGAGTCCGCTCGAGGACTCGCGGCTTCCGGAGGTCGACGCGCTCTACCTGGGGGGCGGATACCCCGAAGTACACGCGGCCCGGCTCGCCGAGAATGGCGCGGCGCGCGCGGCCGTCGCCGCGTTCGTCCGCGACGGGCGGCCGGTCTACGCCGAGTGCGGCGGCCTCATGTATCTCGCCGAGACCCTGGAAGACATGGAAGGTCGGCGCCAGCCGATGGTCGGGGTGCTGCCGCTTCACGTGCGCATGACGCCCCGGCGGCTGACGCTCGGCTACCGGGAAGTCCGCCTGGACTCCGCCGGGCTCCTCGGTCCGGCCGGGTCCCGCCTCCGCGGCCACGAGTTCCACCGCTCCCATCTGGCGGCGCCGCCGGCCGGGGTCGAGACCTCCTATCGCGTGGTCGATCCCGCGGGCGGCGAGCCGTGGCGCGAGGGCTACCGCGTGGCCAACACGCTGGCGAGCTACGTGCACCTCCACCTCGGCTCGCGGCCCGGGACGGCCGAGGCGTTCGTGGCGGCCTGCGACCGCGCGCGGCCCGGGCTCACCGCCCGATGAGGCGCGCGAGGCTGCCGCTCGCGGCCGTCCTCGTCGTCGCCCTCGTGGGGGCGGCCGCCCCCTCGCGGGCGGCGGAGGTCCAGGACATGCTCGGGCGGCGGGTCACCGTCCCCGAGCGGCCGGGCCGCGTGGTCTCGCTCGCCCCGAGTCTCACCGAGATCGCCTACGCCGTGGGGGCCGGGGAGCAGCTGGTGGGCGTGACGGAGTACTGCGACTTCCCGAGAGAGGCGCGGGCGAAGCCCAAGGTAGGCGGCATTTACACCCCGAACTTCGAGGTGATTCTCACCCTCAAGCCCGACCTCGTCCTGGCGACGACCGAGGGCAACCGGGAGGAGCACATCCGCGGTCTCGAGGACCTCGGGATCCCGGTCTACGTCGTCCGGCCGCTCGACTTCGTCACCGTGCTCGACTCGATCGAGCGCATCGGCCGGGTGCTCGGCCGCGAGACCGAGGCGCGGCGGCGTGTGGACGCGATGAAGCGCCAGGCGGATGAGGTCGCGCGGGCCGTGCAGGACGCGCCGCGGCCGCGGGTGCTCTACGTGCTGTGGGGGGACCCGCTCATCGTGCCCGGACGCGACACGCTGATCACCGACCTGATTCGCCGCGCCGGTGGCGAGAGCGTGACGGGAGACGAGCGGTTGCCCTATCCCCGCTTTTCGCTGGAGGAGGCCGTCGCGCGCCGGCCCGAGCGGATCGTCCTGGCCCAGCACGGGGAGGTGACGGTCGACGAGCGGCTCCGGGAGTGGCAGCATCTCACGCTGCTGCCGGCCGTCCGGCAGGGCCGCGTGTACCGGATCGACGGCGACCTGGTCCATCGCCCGGGCCCGCGGATCGTGGAGGGGTTACGGGCCCTCGCCCGGCTGCTCCACCCGGAGGTGGCCTGGTGATCACGCGGCGGCGCGTCCTCCTCACCACCGGCGCCGTCGCGCTGGCCCTCGCCGCCGTCTCGCTCGGCGCGCTCGCCCTCGGCGCGGCCCGGCTGAGTCCGGCGGAGGTCGTCGCCACCCTGCTCGGGCGTCAGGTGTCGGAGCTGGCGACGACGGTGGTCCTCGGCCTCCGGCTGCCCCGAATCCTGCTGGCTGCCCTGGCCGGCATGGGACTGGCGGTGGCCGGGGTGGGCTTCCAGGCGGTGACGCGGAACCCCCTGGCCGATCCGGCGGTACTCGGGGTCGCCAGCGGAGCCGCGCTCGGCGCGGTGCTGGGCCAGATCGCCGGGCTCGAGGGGTCGCTCCTCGCCGCGTTCGGGCTGTCGGCCGCCGCCTTCCTGGGCGCCCTGGTCGCCGCCAGCGCCGTCTACCTCATCGCATCCGTCGGCGGACGCCTCCCCATCCAGACGCTCCTGCTGGCCGGCGTGATCATCGGGCTCTTCTTCTCGGCGGCCATCACGCTGATCATCTCGCTGGCCGACTTCGCCCGGCTCGGCGGGATCCTCCACTGGCTCATGGGCAGCCTCGGCGCCGCCGGGTACCGTCCCGTCGTGGTGATGGCGCTCGGCTGCGCGGCGGGTATCGGCGCGATCTACGCCCAGGCGCGTGCGCTGAACCTCCTGGCCCTCGGCGAGGAGCCGGCGCTCCAGCTCGGTGTCGAGGCCGAGCGCGTCAAGCGCGTCATCTTCGTCGCGGCCTCGCTCCTGACCGGGGTCATCGTGGCCCACACGGGCCCGATCGGCTTCGTGGGCCTCATCGTGCCCCACGCGGTGCGGCTGACCGTCGGGTCGGACAACCGCCTGCTGATCCCGGCCGCCGCCGGCGTCGGGGGGGCCTTCCTCGTCCTGGCCGACACGCTCGCTCGGGTCGTCGCCCGGCCGGCCGAGCTCCCGGTCGGCGTCATCACGGCGTTCTGCGGGGCGCCGTTCTTCATCTACCTGCTGCGCACTCGACTGCGGGAGCGCCTGGGGTGACGCCGCTGGTCGAGGTGCGGAGCGTGCGCTTCGGCTACGGGGGTGCCTTCCGCCTCGAGGGCATCTCGTTCGAGGTGGCGGCCGGGGAGGTCCTCGGCGTCATCGGGCCCAACGGCTCGGGGAAGACGACGCTGATCCGGCTCCTGTCGAAAGTGCACGAGCCGGACGGCGGCGAGATCCGCGTCGACGGCGCGCCGCTCGGACGGCTGTCGCGGCGCGCCCTGGCCCGCCGAGTGGCGGTCGTGCCGCAGGAGGTCGGCGCGGCCTTCCCGCTGACCGTGGAAGAGCTCTGCCTGATGGGGCGCCATCCTCACGCGGAGGGCCGATTCTTCGAGGGGCCCCAGGACCTGACGCGGGCCCGCGAGGCCATGGCGCTGGCCGGGGTGCTCCCTCTCGCGGGCGAGCGGCTCGACACGCTTTCCGGCGGCGAGCGCCAGCGCGCCGCGCTGGCGCGAGCGCTCGCCCAGGAGCCGCAGCTTCTCCTGCTCGACGAGCCGACCAGTCACCTGGACCTGCGCCATCAGCGGGAGCTGGCCGGGCTTCTCCGGCGGCTCAACCGCGACCGGGGCACGACGATCCTCCTGGTGAGCCACGATCTGAACCTGGCCAGCGAGGTGACCGATCGGCTGATCCTCCTGAGCTGCGGGCGTCTGGCCAAGGTCGGGACCCCGGCCGAAGTGCTCGACGAGCCCACCCTCGAGGCCGCCTATGGCTGCCCCGTGCGAGTGGACAAGAGCCCGGTTTCCGGGCGGCCCATGGTGGCCGTCCGGTGGCCCGAGACCGTCGACGAGGGGAGGTGAGAGCGGCGGGTATCGGATGAACTCGTCCCCGATGCCGGGAAGCCGGTGGAGGCGCCGCCGCTGCGCGCCGAGTCCGGCACTGTCCCGCAACTGTGAGTGGGGAGCGCCCCGCCGACGAACCACTGGGGTGAGGAGCCCTGGGAAGGTGCGGTGTGCGCGATGAGCCACGAGTCAGGAGACCGATCGGGGACGAGCGAAGCGGCACTCTTTCGCGGAACAGGAGGGTGCGATGAACGGGATGACTCGATGGGGTGGGCTGACGATCCTGGGATGGGCGATGGCCGCCGGTCCGGTGGCGGCGCAGCCGGCGACGCCGTCCCCGAGCGAGGTTCAGCGGGCGGAGCCGGTGGTCATCACGGCCACCCGGCTCGAAGAGCCGCTGGAACAGATCGGTGGGTCGGTGACGATCATTCCGGAAGAGGTCCTGCGCGCGCAGGAGTACCGGACGGTGGAGGAGGCGCTGCGCTCGGTGCCGGGAGTCGACGTGCAGCGCTCGGGCAGCCTCGGAAAGCTCACGACCGTGCGGATCCGCGGGGCCGCGCCGACCCAGGTGCAGGTCCTGGTCGACGGCGTGCGGGTGAAGAGCACGACCACGGGCGACTTCGACTTCGCGGACCTTTCCCTGGACGACGTCGAGCGCATCGAGGTGGTCCGCGGGCCGCAGTCGACCCTCTACGGCGCCGACGCGATAGGGGGGGTCATCAACATCATCACCAAGCGCGGCCGGGGCGCGCCGTCGGCCTTCGTCGACGTCGAGGCCGGCAACTACGACACCTTCCGGGAGCGGGCGGGCGTCGCGGGGACGCTGGGGGCATGGAACTTCTCCCTCGGCGTCTCGCGGCTCGATTTCGGCGGCCAGTTCCCGAACGACGACCACCGGCTCACCAGCGTGAACGGCCGGGTCGGGTACGCCCTGCCGAACCGGGGCGAGCTCGCGCTCCTCGGACGCTACTCCGACGCCGACCGCGGAATCCCGTTCCGGACCGTCTTCCCGGACTTCGCCCTCCATCGGACGCAGGCCGACCAGTTCGCGCTGGTGAGCCTCGAGTGGCGTCAGCCCTGGGCCGCGTTCTATGAGCACGCGCTGCGTCTCTCCCGCGTGGAGGGTACGCTCACGTTCCGCGACCCGGACGATCGCTTCCAGCAGCGCTCCCGGATCGAGACCGAGCGGCTCGAGGCGGACTGGCTCCACCACGTCCACCTCGGCACGCTGGACACGGTGACCCTGGGTCTCGAGTACCGCCGGGAAGAGGGGACCAATGAGGGACTCTTCTCCCGGGCGACCGACACCCGCGCGCTGTTCCTGCAGAACGAGCTCCGGCTGTTCGACCGGCTCTTCCTGACCGGCGGGATCCGCCACGACGACAACAGCGGCTTCGGCGATGCCACCACCGCGCGCGCCGCGGTCTCCTATCTCCTCCGGGCCACCGACACGCGCCTCAAGGGAAGCTGGGGGGAAGGCTTCCGGGCCCCGACGTTCAACGAGCTGTTCTTTCCGGCGTTCGCGCCGTGCCCGTCCTTCGGCAACCCGGATCTCCGGCCGGAGAAGAGCGAGAGCTGGGACGCGGGCGTCGAGCAGCAGCTCTGGGCCCGGCGGGTCCGCCTCGGCGCTACCTACTTCCGGAACGACTTCCGGGACCTGGTCCAGACCGCGCTCGTCGACCCGGTGAACTTCTGCTTCCAGGCCCAGAACGTCGGCCGGGCGCGAAGTCAGGGCGTGGAGGCGGAGGTCAGCGTGGCCCCGACTGACACGCTGCTCGTCACCCTGGCGTACACGTACACCGACACCGAAGACCGCGTGACCGGCCAGCCGCTCCGGCGCTTCCCGCGGAACCGGTGGGCCCTGTCGGCGATCTACGAGGTGCTGCGCGGCCTGACCCTCACGGGTGAGCTCTTCGTCGTCGGCAGCCGGTTCGAGGCGACGGGGCAACCGCGGAGCCCGGGGTACACGGTCGTCAACGTGGGCGCGGCCTATCGCCTGCCGTGGCGCTGGGGCCCGCTCTCCGAGGTGGCCCTGCACGTGAAAGTGACCAACCTCCTCGACGAGGATTACGCCGAGGTGCCGGGCTTTCCGGCGCTCGGGCCCCACGTCGTGGCCGGCATCCGCGCGACGTTCTAGGGCCAGACCGTGGAGCTGCGCTTCGTGGGGTCGGGGGACGCCTTCGGCAGCGGGGGGCGCTTCCAGACGTGCCTCCACGTCCGGTCCGGGGCCTCGGAGTTCCTGATCGACTGCGGGACCTCGTCGCTGATCGCGATGCGGCGCTTCGGGATCGATCCCGCCGGGGTCGACCTCGTCCTCCTCTCCCATCTCCACGGCGACCACTTCGGAGGGCTGCCCTTCCTCGTGCTCGACGCCCAGTTCCGCCACCGGACGCGGCCGCTCCGGCTGGCGGGACCACCGGGACTGGAGGCGCGCCTCCGCGACGCGATGGAGGTGCTGTTTCCCGGCTCCACCCGCGTGCAGCGGTCGTTCATTCTCGACTTCGTCGAGCTGACCGACCGCGTCGCGACGGCAGTCGGCCCGGTGTCGGTGACGCCATTCGAGGTCGTTCACGGGAGCGGGGCCCCGTCGTTCGCCTTGCGCGTGGCCGGCGATGGCAAGGTGATCGCTTACTCCGGAGACACGGAATGGACGGACGCTCTGCTGGAGGTGGCGGGCGGGGCCGACCTCTTCGTCTGCGAGGCGTACTTCTTCGAGAAGAAGGTCAAGTACCACCTCGACTACCGGACCCTCATGGCCGAGCGCCCGCGGCTCGGCTGCCGGCGGCTCATCCTCACCCACATGAGCGAGGACATGCTGGGACGGCTCCCGCTGCCCGGGGTCGAGTGGGCCGAAGACGGCCAGCGGGTGGTCGTGTGACGCGATGATCGCCGGCGTCACCGTCGACGTGAACCGCGAGGCGGTCTGGGTGCGAAGCCACGCGCCCCTCCACGTCGTCTCGTCCGCGTTCGTGGGCGGCGAGCTCCCGACGACCCGGCACATCCTGAACATGCACTGGCCTCACGGGCACCGGGAGGGTCTGGACGCCGAGCTCAGCGCCTTCGCCCGCCGCCTCGGCATCACGGAAGCCTTCGTCGGTCTCATGACCGCCGCCCCGACCCACCGGGCGACGCCCGTGACCGAAGCCGCCGACGGCGTGACGGTGACCGCGATCGTCACCGTGGCCATCGGCGCGACGGTCTCGGCCGGCACGAGTCCCGTCGAGCCCTGGCGCCCGTCGACCATCAACACGATCCTGCTCCTCGACGCGTGTCTGGACGCCGGGGCCGCGGTCAACGGCGTGATCACGGCGACCGAGGCCAAGGTCGGCGCCCTCGGCGACGCGCGGGTCCTGACGCCCGAAGGGCTGCCGGCGACGGGAACGGTGACCGACGCGGTGGTGGTGGCGTGGACCGGCCGGGGGAAGCGCCTGCCCTATCTCGGGCCCGCGGCCACCGGTGGCTGGCTGCTGGCCCGCGCCGTGCGCCGGGCGGTGCTCGAAGGGATCACGCGCGGATGAGACCGCGGCCCGCTGTCGTGCTTCTGGCGGTCGGACTCGACCTCGTGGCCGGGGAGCCGCCGGTCCGGTGGCACCCCGTGGTCTGGATCGGCCGCGCGCTGGCCCGGGCCGAGGCGCGGGCGGCGTGTCGCACCGTTGCGAGCGGCGCCGCCGCCGTCCTCGCGGTGACCGCGACGGCCTGGGCCGTGGCGGCCGGCGCCGGGATGGTGCTCCGGCGGCTCGGGTGGGCGGGGACGCTCCTCGAGGCGGTGGCCCTCAAGCCGACCTTCGCCGTGCGGCGCCTCGCCGGAGCCGCCGGGGAGGTCCGCGCGTCCCTGGAGACGGGTGACCTCGGCGAGGCGCAGCGGCGCCTCGGGCGTCACCTCGTGAGCCGGGTGACGGAGGAGCTCGACGCCGCGCTCGTCACCTCGGCGGTGGTGGAGTCGGTGGCGGAGAACCTGGCGGACAGCGTGGCGGGGCCACTCCTGGCCTACGCGGCCGGCGGCTTGCCGGCGGCCTGGGTCTACCGGACGCTCAACACGGCGGACGCCATGTGGGGGTACCGCGACGCGCGCTACGAGCGCTTCGGGAAAGCCGCCGCGCGCCTCGACGACGTGGCGAACCTGCTCCCGGCACGGGTCGCGGCGGGCGCGATCGTGGCGGGGGCGGCGCTGGCCGGCGAGGACGCGGGGGCGGCCGCCCGGGTCGCCTGGCGCGATCACGGGCGGACGGCGAGCCCGAACGCCGGATGGCCCATGGCGGCCCTGGCCGGCGCCCTCGGGCTCGGGCTCGCCAAGCCGGGCGCCTACCGGCTCGGCGACGGCGTGCTGCCGGAATCCCCCGAGACCATCCGGCGGGCGGTGTGGGTGTTCGGCGCGGCCGCGACGCTCGTGGTCGGCGCGGCCTGGGCGCTCGCGCTCGGCCGCAGGAACGGACGATGAGCCGGCGCCGGGCGCGAGCGATCATGCTGCAGGGCACGGGGTCCCACGTGGGCAAGACCGTCCTGACCGCCGCGCTCTGCCGTCTCTTCCGTGAGGACGGCTGCGATGTGGCGCCGTTCAAGGCCCAGAACATGGCGCTCAACGCCTACGTGACGCGGGACGGCGGCGAGATGGGCTGGGCGCAGGCGATGCAGGCAGAAGCGGCGGGCCTCGCGCCCTCGGTCGACATGAACCCGATTCTGCTGAAGCCGGAGACGAGCGGCTCCCAGGTGATCGTCGGCGGCAGGGCGTGGGCGACGCTGTCGGCGCGCGACTACTACGGGCGGCGGGCCGAGCTGTGGGACGCGGTCGGCGCGGCCTACGAGCGCCTCGCGCGGGCCCACGAGCTGATCGTGATCGAGGGCGCGGGGAGCCCGGCCGAGCCGAACCTGATGGCGGCCGACCTCACGAACATGGCCGTCGCACGGCTCGCCCGGGCTCCCGTGATCCTCGTCGGCGACATCGACCGGGGGGGTGTCTTTGCGAGCCTCGTCGGCTCGCTGGCGCTCCTCGGCCGCGCGGATCGTCGCCGGGTGCGGGGATTTCTCGTCAACCGCTTCCGCGGCGACCGCGAGCTGCTGGCGCCGGCCCTCGACTTCCTCGAGCGTCGAGCCCGGCGTCCCGTCCTCGGGGTCGTGCCGTACGTGGCCGACCTCCACCTTCCCGAGGAGGACAGCGTCGCCCTGGAGGCGCGCCGGGAGCCGCGATCGGCCCGGATCGCGATCGTGGTCGTTCGCCTGCCCTACATCGCCAACTTCACCGACTTCGCCCCGCTGGCCGCCGACCCCGACATCGAGCTGCGCTACGCGCGCCGCCCGGAGGAGGTCCGGGAGGCGGCCCTGGTCGTGCTCCCGGGCTCGAAGGACACGCTGGCCGATCTGCGCTGGCTCCACACGAGCGGGTTCGCCGAGGCGCTCCGGGGCTACGTGGCGCGGGGCGGGCATCTGGCCGGGATCTGCGGCGGGCTCCAGATGCTGGGCCGCGTCGTGGAAGATCCCGACGGGCTCGAGAGCGGCGGACGAACCGAAGGTCTCGGCTGCCTGCCGGTCACCACGGTGCTGGGCCGCGGGAAGATCACCCGGCGGGTCCGCGCGCGTCTCCCGGGCGGCGGCGAGCCGTTCGAAGCCTACGAGCTCCACCTGGGTCGGACCCGGCTGGAGGACACCGCCACGCCGTTCGCCTTCGTCGAAGAGCCCGGGGGGCCGCGGCCGGACGGCGTGGTGTCGGCCGACGGCCGAGTATGGGGCAGCTACCTTCACGGAGTGTTTGACGCCCCCCACGTCCGGCGCGTGCTCCTCGCCGGGCTGGAGCCCACAGCGATCCCGTCGGCGCCGTCCGAGGACTACCGTGCCCTCCGCGAGCGCGAGTACGGGCGCCTCGCCGCGGTCGTTCGCGCCCACGTCGACGTCGCGGCGCTCGTCAAGCTCATCGACGTCCGGGTCCCCGGGGCCAGGTCATGAGCGACACGCGCGCGGTCCTGGCGGCGCTGGTCCTGTCGCTCGCGCTCCACGCGGGGCTGGCAGCCACCCTCCGGGGGCTCGGATTCGGCCCCGAGCCGGTGGCGAAGGCGCGGGATCTGCCGCCGCTCTTCGTCGACCTCGGCGAGCCCATCGTGGCCGTCTCGAGTCCCGCATCGCGCGCCACGCCGTCGTTCCCCTCCGCCGACCGCGCGGCGCGTCCGGCCGCGCGGCCCCCGGCGCCGCGGCCCGCGCCGAGGGCCGAGCCTCCGGCGCCCACGCCGGAAGCACCGGTGCCCGTCGAGAGCGGTCGACCGCCGGCGGTGGAGCCGCCTCGGCCGCCGGACTCGCCCGCGCCGCTGCCCGGCGCCCCGGCCCCGCCAGCCTCCGACTCGCCGGCGGCCGCGCCGATCGCGCCGGCCGACCCGACGCCGGCACCGGAGCCGGCGGGCGCGAGCGGCGGAGGCCCGCGGCCGGATTCCTTCGAGTCGGCGGAGGCCGGTGGCACGCCGGTGGCCAGCGGCGCGGACCCGACGCCCGGGACGTCGCCGTCCGCCGCCGACACCGGGCCGCGCGCCGCCGGCGGGAGCGCGGGGTCGGTCCCGACCCGAGCCGACCCGGAACGCGCGTCCGCGGCGACGTCCGGAGGCGAGGGGGGAGCCGCCGCCAGCGCGAGCCGCGAGGAGATCGCGGCGCTGCCGGGTGGTTACGGGGCCGCGATCCCGCCCGAGTACGACACCTACGTCCGCGCGCTCCGGCGCCGGATCCAGGAGCGACTCGTCTATCCATGGCTGGCCATCCGCCACCGGGTTCAGGGAACCGTCGAGCTCGAGATCCGGATCGGCGTCGATGGCCGGCTGGCCGGGGTGTCGGCGACGAGTCGGGAGAGCCCCGCCGTGCTGCGCGAGGCCGCGGTGCGCGCCGTGCGCGACGCCACCCCGCTGGCGTTTCCCTCCGGCCTCATGACGCGCGCCCTCACGATCCGGTTGCCCGTCGTCTTCGAGCTCCAGTGAGGACGCGCCTCGCGTGGCGCCTTTTTCTTGGCGAGCGTTTCCGCCGGTGGGCTATAGTGGGTGAAATTGTCTGAAACCGTGACGATCGACGCCAGCAGCATGGCTGACGACGTGACGCTCGTGCTCTCGGACGCGGTTCGCGAGGCGCTGGCCCGGGCGGGTCTGCCGCCGGTTCCGCGGGACGACATCGTGTGGGACGTCCCGCGCGAGGCCGCGCACGGCGACTATGCCACCAACGTCGCCATGGTGCTCGGGAAGGCCCAGCGGCGGCCGCCGCGCCCGCTGGCCGAGACCATCCGGGACCACCTGCCGCCCATTCCCGCGGTCGAGCGAGCCGAAGTGGCCGGCCCGGGCTTTCTCAACGTCTTCCTCTCTCCGGCGTTCTGCCAGCGCGGACTGGCCCGTATCCTCGCCGTCGGCTCCCGGTTTGGCGAGGGCACCGAGGGCCGCGGCCTCAAGGCGCAGGTGGAGTTCGTCAGCGCGAACCCGACCGGCCCGCTCACCCTCGGGCACGGACGGCAAGCCATCCTCGGGGACTGCGTGGCCCGCCTCTTCGAGGCGATGGGCTACGAGACGGTCCGCGAGTACTACTTCAACAACGCAGGCCGCCAGATGCGGGTCCTGGGCGAGTCGGTGCGGGCCCGGTACCTGGAGCTCATCGGACGGCCGGCGGCCTTTCCCGAGGACGGGTACCAGGGCGAGTACATCCGCGAGATCGCCCAGGGGCTCCTGGACAAGCACGGCCAGGCGCTGGCCGGCGATGGCCACGAGCCGGTCTTCCGCCAGGCCGCCGAGGACGCGATCTTCGCGGACATCCGGCGGACGCTCGACCGGCTGGGGATCCGCTTCGACGTCTACTCCAACGAGGCCTCGCTTTACACCGACGGCAAGGTCGACGAGACGCTGGCCGCCCTCCGGGCGCGCGGCCTCGTCTACGACAAGGACGGCGCGACCTGGCTGCGGCTGTCGGCCATGGATCGACCGCAGGATCGGGTGCTGGTGAAATCGAGCGGAGAGCCGACCTACCGGCTCCCGGACATCGCGTACCACCGGGAGAAGCTGCGCCGGAGCTTCGATCGGATCCTGAACGTCCAGGGGGCCGACCACATCGAGGAGGCCAAGGATGTGGTGGCGGCGATCTCTGCCCTGGGCCTCCCGGCCGAGCGGATCCGCTACCTCATCCACCAGTTCGTGACGATCACGCGCGGGGGTGTCGAGGTGAAGATGTCCACCCGCCGGGCGACCTACGTGACGGTGGACGACCTCCTCGATCAGGTCGGGAGCCCGGACGTCTTCCGTTACTTCATGGTGACCCGGAGCCCGGAGAGTCACCTGAACTTCGACCTCGAGGCCGCCACCGAGACCGACTGGCAGAAGAACCCGGTCTTTTACGTCCAGTATGCGCACGCCCGGGTATCGAGCATCGAGAAGCACGCCCGGGAGCGCAGTGTGCCGTCGCCGACGACCGCCGAAGAGTGGGCCGAGGTCGATCTGAGCCGCCTCGCCATGCCGGAAGAGCTCGCGTTGATCAAGGCACTCCTCCGGTACCCGGCCCTGGTGGCCGGCGCGGCCCGGGCCTGCGAGCCCCATCGCGTGGCCACCTACCTCCACGACCTGGCGGCCCAGTTCCACGGTTACCATCACCTCGGCACCCACAACCCGACCTTCCGCGTCGTGCGGCCCGAGGACCCGGCCTTGACGCGAGCGCGGCTGGCCCTCACCCGGGCCGTCGGGCAGGTGCTCGAGAACGGCCTCGGTCTGCTCGGCATCAGCGCACCGGAGTCGATGTGAGGTGGTGAACGAGCGCCGGATGCGGGAAGCCCGGCACGAGTTCCGGATCGGCACCCGGCAGCTCGTGGTGCTCGGCGGCGGCTTCGCGGTGATCTGCGCCCTGACCTTCGCCCTCGGGGTGCTGGTGGGACGCGAGCTCACGGCCACGTCGGCGCCGGGAAGACGGGGGGTCGGCGCTGCGACGCCGGTGACGCCCACGACGCCGGTCGCCGGCCAGGCGCGGCCGGCGGCGCCGCCGAAGAAGGAGCGAACCGGCTCCGACGAGCGCCTCACCTTCTACCAGACGCTGACCGCCCCGACGCCCGACCTGCCGGCCGTCCAGCCACCAAAGGTGGAGGAGCGCATCGTGCCACGCGAGGCCCCGGCGCCGGCGGCGTCGGCGGCCGCTTCGCCCCCGAGGGACGAAGGGCGCCCGCCCGCTCAGCCCCCCGCGCGACGCGGGCCGCCCCCGGTCGCGGCACCGACGGCACGGCCGAGCGCCTCGGCCGCGGCCCTCGCGCCGGAACCTCAGCTCTGGACGGTGCAGGTGAGCTCGTTTCGCAGCCGGGGCCTCGCCGAAGAGCTCAAGAGCCGGCTGGTTGCCCAGGGCTTCGACGCCTACCTCGTGTCGGTGGCGACCGACGAGGGGCGCGTGCGCCATCGCGTGCGCGTCGGCGGGTATCCGACGCGGGCGGAGGCCGAGCGGGTAGCCTCCGAGCTCCGGGCCGAGCGGAGCCTGAACCCGTTCGTGACCACGCGTTCCCGCTAGAGCGGCGGCTTCCCTGTCGTGCGCGCCGTTCCCCCACCGCCCGGGTTGAAGCGGGTCCTGATCGACGCGGACGAGCTGGCCGCGCGCGTCCGCGAGCTGGGCCGGCAGCTCAGCCAGGACTACGCCGATCGGGAGCCGATCCTGATCGGTGTCCTCACGGGCGCGGCCGTGTTCCTGGCCGACCTCATGCGGGCGATGGACGTGCTCGTGCGCTGCGACTTCATCGGGGTCTCGTCCTACGGGACCGCCTCCCGGACGTCGGGGATCGTGAAGATCACGGCCGATCTGTCGGTGTCGATCGAGGACCGCGAGGTGGTCCTCGTGGAGGACATCATCGACACCGGCCGGACGATCGCCTACCTCCGGCGGAACCTGGAGACCCGCCACCCCAAGAGCCTCCGCGTCTGTACGCTGCTCGACAAGGTCGAGCGGCGCGAGGTGTCGGTCGACCTGGACTACGTCGGGTTCACGATCCCCAACGAGTTCGTGGTGGGCTACGGGCTGGACCATGCCGGGCTCTACCGCAACTTGCCCTACCTGGCGGCCCTGGATCTCACCGGAGCCCGCTCGGCCTAGCTGTTTCGGGGGGGTCTCGGAAGACCCCCCCGATGCCCCCCCTCTCGGGTTGGGTGGGTGGGCGCGGCGGCACAGCCGCCGCTCGGAGCGCTGCTCGACGCTTCGCCCGCTCGGGGCGAGCTGCCGGATTACTCCGACACGCTCCGAAGGATGGCGGGAGGGGTCTCCGACGGCCCCCTCCCGGACCGTCCCTCCGGGGAATCGCGCCTCCACGCTCGCCCGGGAATGCGCTCGGCAGCGGGGTCGATGTCCTGTTCCGACAGGCTGGCCACGGGTGATGCGGCCATCGGCCGTGTGCTATACTGGCCGTGCGCTTCGTATGTGCGCGCGCGATCTGCCAAAGGTCGGCCTCGTGACGGGCGGAAGGAGGGTGGCCGTTCCGGAATGAATCCCTTCTACAAGAATCTCGCCCTGTGGATGGTGATCGGGCTCGTCGTCGTGCTGCTGTTCAACGTCTTCAGCGGCCTGACGGAGAAGGGTGGGCTGGAGCCACCGAACTATTCCGACTTCCTGAAGAACATCGAGTCCGGCCGGGTCGAGTCGGTGACGATCCGCGGGAACCTGGTGACGGGGCGCCTCAAGGACGGCGGGGAGTTCCGGACCTACATCGTCGAGTCGCCGGATCTCATCAAGCTCATGCGGGATCGCGGGGTCCGGATCGCCGTCAAGCCGCCGGACCAGAACCCCTGGTACATGTCGCTCCTCATCTCGTGGTTCCCGATGGTCTTGTTCATCGGCGTGTGGATCTTCTTCATGCGCCAGATGCAGGGAGGCGGAGCGAAGGCGCTCTCCTTCGGGAAGGCGCGGGCCCGCCTGATCTCGGAGAAGCACAACAAGATCACCTTTGCCGATGTGGCCGGGGTCGACGAGGCCAAGGAGGAGCTCCGCGAGATCATCGAGTTCCTCAAGGATCCCCAGAAGTTCCAGAAGCTCGGGGGGAAGATCCCGAAGGGCGTGCTCCTGGTCGGTCCCCCCGGCACCGGGAAGACGCTGCTGGCCAAGGCGATCGCGGGAGAGGCCAACGTCCCCTTCTTCTCGATCTCGGGCTCCGATTTCGTGGAGATGTTCGTCGGGGTGGGGGCGTCGAGGGTTCGTGACCTGTTCGAGCAGGGCAAGAAGCACGCGCCCTGCATCATCTTCATGGACGAGATCGACGCCGTCGGTCGGCATCGGGGCGCCGGGCTCGGGGGCGGCCACGACGAGCGGGAGCAGACCCTCAACCAGCTCCTGGTCGAGATGGACGGCTTCGAGACGAACGAGGGCGTCATCCTGATCGCGGCCACCAACCGGCCCGATGTCCTGGACCCGGCGCTCCTCCGCCCGGGCCGCTTCGACCGCCAGGTCGTGGTCGCCCGGCCCGACGTCAAGGGTCGCGAGGAGATCCTCCGGGTCCACGCCCGCCGCATTCCGCTCGCCCCCGGAGTGGAGCTGAAGGTGCTGGCCCGGGGGACGCCGGGATTCTCGGGCGCCGATCTCGCCAACCTGGTGAACGAGGCCGCCCTGCTGGCGGCGCGCCAGGCGAAGAAGTTCGTCGAGATGATCGACTTCGAGAATGCCAAGGACAAGGTCCTGATGGGCGTCGAGCGGCGCAGCATGATCATCAGCGACGAGGAGAAACGCACCATCGCCTATCACGAGGCGGGCCACGCCCTGGTCGCCCAGACCCTGCCGGGTGCCGATCCGGTGCACAAGGTCACCATCATCCCGCGGGGCCGCGCGCTCGGGCTGACCCAGCAGCTCCCGACCGACGACAAGTACAACTACTCCCGGGAGTATCTCATCAACCGGATCACGATCCTGCTCGGTGGCCGGGCGGCCGAGGAGATGGTCCTGAACCAGCAGACGACCGGCGCCGGCGACGACCTCGAGAAGGCCACCGAGATGGCCCGCAAGATGGTGTGCGAGTGGGGGATGTCCGAGAAGCTCGGCCCGCTCACGTTCGGGAAGCGGGAGGAGCACATCTTCCTGGGTCGCGAATTCGCCCGCCAGCAGGACTACAGCGAGGAAACCGCGGTCCTGATCGACGCCGAGGTCACGCGGATCGTGCTGGACTGCGCGAGCCGGGCCCGCCAGCTCCTCGAGGAGAAGGCCGCCAAGCTCCATGGCCTGGCCCAGGCCCTCCTCGAGCACGAGTCACTCGACAGCGAGGAGATCGCGCGGATCCTCGCGGGTACCCCGACCGGAGCCCTGGAAGAGGTTCCGGCCTGATCGCGTTCGGAGGGGGGCGACGCCCCTCTCCGACGGCCCTCCCGGCCAAGCCGGGCGCTCGCCGGTCAGGGCCATGGGTACCCGCCCCCAGGACGGATGTCATGGCACAGCGACCGGTGAGGCTGCAGGTCCGAGGTCACGTGTTCACGTGGGACGAGACCAGCCGCCGCACCTTGCTGATGGGCATCGTGAACGTGACGCCCGACTCCTTTGCCGACGGCGGGCGTTTCATCGATCCCGAAGCGGCCAACCAGCACGCCCGACGCCTGGCCGCCGAGGGGGCGGATCTCGTGGACGTGGGGGCCGAGTCGACGCGCCCGGGTGCCCGGCTGGTTTCGGCAGCCGAGGAGCAGGATCGCCTGCTCCCGGTACTCGAGCGGTTGCTCAAGGAGCCGCCGTGTCTGGTGTCGGTCGATACCTGCAAGCCCGAGGTGGCCGAGGCCGCCCTCGCCCTCGGGGCGCACATGGTCAACGACGTCACCGGGCTGGCCGCCGGCCCCGCGCTGGCGCGGGTGTGCGCGCGATTCGGGGCCGCCCTGTGCCTCAACCACATGCGGGGGACCCCGGCCACCATGCAGGAGGCGCCGCATTACGAGGATCTCCTCGGCGAGGTGCGGGCGCGGCTCGGCGCGGCCGTCGCCGAGGCCGAGGCGGCAGGCGTCCCGCCGGCCGCTATCTGCGTCGATCCCGGGATCGGATTCGGCAAGACCGTCACCCAGAACCTGACTCTCCTCAAGCGGCTCGACGCGCTCGCCCCGCTCGGCAAGCCGGTGCTGGTGGGGCCGTCGCGTAAGAGCTTCATCGGCGTCATCCTCGGCGCGCCCCCCGCCGAGCGGCTGGAGGGAACGCTGGCCGCCTGCGTGGTGGCGGTCGAGTCGGGCGCCCACATCCTGCGGGTGCACGACGTGGCGGTGGCCCGGCGGGCCATCCGGGTGGCCGAGGCGATCCGCGATGCGCCGTCCGCGTAGCGTGAGGCGACATCCATGAGCGCCGGCATGTGGGACCTCATCCACGCGTTCCGGGTCCGTGATCTCATCGACATCACGATCGTGGCGTTCGTCCTCTACCGGATCTTCCTCACCTTCAAGGGGACGCTCGCGGTCCAGATGCTCGCCGGGCTCGCGCTGTTGATGGGGGCGCGGTTCGTGGCCCGGGAGGCCGAGCTCTACAGCATCGGGTTCATCATGGACAACTTCTGGGCCTTCTGGGTGCTGGCGTTGATGGTCCTCTTCCAGCCCGAGCTCCGCCGCGCGCTGGCTCAGGCCGGCCGGAGCCGGCTGCTCGAGCGGGTCTTCGGCGAGGCCGCGCCCGAGCGGCGGCACGTCGTGGAAGAAGTGATCCGCGCCGCCGAGTCGCTGGCCGCGAAGCGGGTCGGCGCGCTCATCGTCCTGGAGCGGACGGGGGGACTCCGCAACTACGCCGAGCTCGGCGTGCCGGTCGACGCCAGGGTCTCGGCCGAGCTGCTGGGAAGCCTGTTCCTGCCGGGCTCGCCGCTGCACGATGGGGCCGTCTTCATTCAGGGCGGCCGGATCTCGGCGGCCGGCTGCTTCCTCCCGCTGTCGCGGAACCTGCAGCTGGCGCGGGCGCTCGGGACGCGCCACCGGGCCGCCCTCGGTCTCTCCGAGGAGACCGATGCCGTGGTGGTCGTCGTCTCGGAGGAGACCGGCGGGATCTCGCTGGCGGTCGAGGGCCGGATGGAGCCGGGACTGGACGCGGCCGAGCTCACCCGACGGCTGACCGAGCTTCTCGGCACCGGCACGCGGCGGGCGCCCCAGCGCGGTTCGCTCCTGGCCGAGGTCCGGCGCCTGACCGTCCGCGGCAAGGCATGATGCCGCTGGTCGCGCGCCTGACCGCCAACTGGCAGCTCAAGCTCCTCGCCCTCTTCTTTGCGGTCACCCTCTGGGTGTTCGTCGTCTTCGAGGACAAGGGCGAGGCCGTCTACACGGTCCCTCTCGTGATGACCGGCGTGCCGCCCGGGCTCGAGGTGACCGCGGTGGGGGCGAAGACCGTGGATGTTCGGGTCCAGGGGCTGCGGAGCGTGTTGGGACACGTCCAGGACCGGGACATCCGGGCGGAGGTGAGCCTGCGGGACGCGCGACCGGGGGAGGTCCTGGCCCGCGTCCTCCCGCAGGACGTGGTGGTGCCCCGCGGCGTCCAGGTCGTGCGGGTGACGCCGTCCCGGGTCGCCGTCGCCCTGGAGGAGAAGTGATGGGCGGCGCGCCCGAGGTGGGCTAGGTATGTGTCGGAGTCACCCGGCGCCGACCATCGAGCGCGTGGTGTATCGAGGAGTGCTCCGAGCGGCGGCTTCGCCGCCGCCACGGCCGGGGGGGCATCGGGGGGTCTTCCGAGCCTCCCCCGAAATGACCTAGGTGGGACGCCTTTTCGGGACCGATGGGGTGCGGGGCGTCGCGAACGAGGAGCCCCTCACGCCCGAGTTCGCCTTCCGCCTGGGGCGGGTCGCCGCGGCGTCCCTCGCGGAGCGAAGCGGGCGGTCGCGCCCGGCCCTCCTGATCGGCCGCGACACGCGGCTGTCGGGGCCGCTCCTCGAGCAGGCCTTCGTGGCGGGCGTGCTCTCGGCGGGCGTGGACGCCCGGATCACCGGGATTCTTCCGACGCCGGCGATCGCGACGCTCACCCGGCTGCTCGGAGCCAGCGGCGGCGTCGTCCTGTCGGCCTCGCACAACCCGTTCGCCGACAACGGGATCAAGATCTTCTCGGGTGAGGGCGGCAAGCTGCCCGACGCCTGGGAGGACGAGATCGAGGCGCGGCTCGAGGCTCCCGATGACGGCCCCCGACCGACCGGCACCGGCATCGGACGGCTGCGCCCCGTGGAGCAGGCCGAGCGGCGATACCTCGACACGCTCCGCGCGACGGTACCGCCGTCCCTCGACCTCTCGGGGGTTCGGCTGGTCCTGGACTGCGCCCACGGGGCGACCTATCGCGTCGGCCCTCGGCTCTTCCGGACCCTGGGCGCCGAGGTCGTGTCTCTCGGGACGCGGCCCAGCGGGACCAACATCAACGAGGGCTCGGGCGCACTGCACCCGGAGCGGCTGCAGGCGCGCGTGCGGGGCCTCGGCCATGCCCTCGGTCTGGCCTTCGACGGCGACGGCGACCGGCTCATCACGGTGGACGAGAGCGGCACGGTCCGCGACGGGGACTACCTCCTCGCGATCTTCGCGGAGAGCCTCCAGGCCCGGGGCGCCTTGCGTGGCGGCGTCGTGGTGTCGACCGTCATGGCCAACCTGGGGCTCGAGCGGGCGCTTCAGGCGCTCGGGGTCGGGATGGTTCGGACCGCGGTGGGTGATCGCTACGTGCTGGAGGAGATGCATCGCCGGAGTGCGAATCTCGGGGGCGAGCAGTCGGGACACATCATCTTCCTCGACCACGCGCCCACCGGCGATGGGCTCCTCTCGGCGCTCCAGCTCGTGTGCATCCTTCGCCAGAGCGGCCGGCGACTCGGAGAGCTCGCCGCCGGCCTCACCAAGTTTCCGCAGGTTCTCGTGAACGTGGCCGTCCGGAGCAAGCCTCCCCTCGAGGAGCTCCCGGCCGTCCAGGGGGCCCTGGAGCGCTGGGAGCGGAAGCTCGAGGGGCGGGCGCGGATCCTCCTCCGCTACTCCGGCACCGAGGCCCTGGCGCGGGTGATGGTCGAGGGCGACGACCAGCCGACCATCGACAGTGTGGCGCAGGAGATCGCGGCGGCGATTCGGGCCGAGATCGGGAGACCGGCATGAGCCGCCCCGCGTCCAGCGCCGGATTCGATCACCGCGGCCCGTTCCAAGGGACCCGCGTGAGCGGGCGGGGGAGAGCGGGCTGGCGGACCCTGGCCTGGCTCCTGCTCCCGCTCGCGCTGCTCGCCTGCGGCAAGAAGAAGGACGACGTCAGCGGGAACCCCGATGACGCCACCCGGTTCCTCATCCAGCACAATGCCCGGTTCAACGACGGCCATACGGTGCGCTGGCCGCGGCTGCCGGTCCGGGTCTTCGCGAACAACATCGCCCGGGAGGACGAGGTCACGGAGTGGGCCCGCGCCTCCGGGGGCCGGGTGACGTTCGCCTTCGTCGGTAGCGCCTCGGGATCGGACATCCGCTTCCGCTTCGGGGGCGGCAACGACGTCTGCGGGCTGACGACTGTCGTGTACGACACCAACGGGGAGATCAAGTCGGTCGACATCCAGGTCGTCCAGGACGTCTTCCGAGGGCCGCAGTGTGTCCGTACCGTCGTCCACGAGACGGGACACGCGATCGGGTTTCTCGACCACACCGACGACGGCGGCTTGATGGACGACGACGGCGGCAGCGGCGTGATCACGGGGCCGGTGGCGAACATGATCCGGAACCTCTACTCGTTGCCGCCGGGGACGTTCCTGGGATCGGAGGAGCGACGTCAGACGCTGGAACGACGGACGGGGCGCCGGGTAGTGACCATCGTGGATCCGATCCGGCGATGAGGAGCCCGGGGCCGGCACCGGGCGCGCCCAGCCCCGGCGACGCGACGGGACTCCGGTGAGGCGCTGGTCGCTCGGGGTGCTCCTGGCGCTCTCGGTGCTCGGCGTGGGGGAGGCCGAACCGATGCGGGTCGTCGTGGCCGACCTCCCCTACCGCCGGGTCTGGGATGCGGCCGTCCGGGCGGTGGAGGGCTATCCCATCGAGCGCGCCGGCGACGGGCTGCTCGTGACCGGATGGCTCACCCGAGCCGCCCGGGACGGCGAGGCGGGCTACAGCCGCGTCCTCGAGCGGGTCACGCTGCGCGTCGAGCCGTTCGCCGAGCGAATCACGCGCGTCACGGTCGAAGTCGAGGTGAAAGGGCTGCGGAACGGCGAGTGGGTGCCGATCGCGGACACCGAGCCCGCCGTCCGGTGGATCATCGGGCGGTTGCGCGAGGGACCGGGCTGAGCCCGGCGCGGAGGGGGCGATGAGCGGTCGGGGCGTCTTCCGATGATCGTGGGGGTGGGCGTCGATCTCGTCCAGATCGCGCGGATCCGCCGGGCGATCGCCCGCTGGCAGGACCGGTTCCTCGAGCGCGTGTTCACCCCCGACGAGCTCGCCTACGCGCGGCGGCGGCGCGATCCGGCCGAGCACCTGGCGGCACGGTTCGCTGCGAAGGAGGCGACGCTCAAGGCGCTCGGGACGGGCCTCAGCATGGGGGTCAGGTGGCGCGAGATGGAAGTCCGGCGCAGCCGGGGCGCGCGCCCGACGCTGGCCCTGTCCGGCCAGACCGAGGCCCTGGGGATGGCGCGCGGCGTGCGTGTGCTCCACGTGTCGCTCACTCACGACGGAGAGTACGCGATGGCCCACGTGGTCGCCGAGGGGCCTCCAGGCGAGATGCGGCCGTGATCCGCCTGGCCACCGCCGAGGCGATGCGGCGCGCCGACCGCCGCGCCAGCGAGCAGTACGGGGTACCGAGCCTCCTCCTGATGGAGAATGCCGGCCGGGGCGCGGCGGACGTGATCGAGCGCGTCTTCGGGCCGGCGCGGGGCCGCCGCATCGCCGTGGTCTGCGGCAAAGGGAACAACGGCGGGGATGGCTTCGTCGCCGCACGCCACCTGGCCGGACGCGGGGCCAGGGTCGAGGTCTGGCTGGTCGCGCGGGCGCCCGACATCCGGGGCGATGCCGCCACGAATCTGGCGGCGATCTCCCGCGGCGGCCTTCCGCTGGTCGAGATGGCCGAACCCGCGGGACCGGCGGGCCTCGAGGCGCTCCGCCGAGGCCTGCGGGAGGCCGAGCTCGTCGTCGACGCGCTGCTGGGCACCGGCGTCACCGGCCCGGCGACCGGCCTCGTCGCCGAGGCGATCGCGGCCGTCAACGAGGCCGAGCGCCCGGTGTGCGCGCTCGACCTGCCCTCGGGCCTCGATGCGGATACCGGGCGGCTGGCGGGGCCGGTGGTGCGCGCCCGCTGCACGGTGACGTTCGGCCTGCCGAAGCTCGGGCTTTACCTCCCTCCCGGCGCCGCCCAGGCGGGCCGGGTCGAGCTGGTCGACCTCGGGGTGCCCCGGGCGTGGCTCGAGGAAGGGCTGCGGATCGGCCTGGTCGAGGCGGCCGATGTCGGAGCCGTGCTCCCGGCCCGGCCCCCCGACGCGCACAAGGGCCGCTACGGGCACCTCCTCGTCGTGGCCGGCTCGGTCGGGAAGACCGGGGCCGCCGTTCTCGCCTGTCTCGGCGCGCTGCGGGCCGGCACGGGTCTCGTGACGGCGGCGCTCCCGGCGACGCAGCAGCCGGTAGTGGCGGCCCGCCTCGCCGAGGCGATGACCGAGCCTCTCCCCGAGAGCGCGGCCCAGAGCCTGTCCGCGAAGGCGCTCGACCGGCTCCTCGATCTGGCGGGCCGCATGGACGCGGTGGCCGTCGGGCCCGGGGCCGGACTCGAGGCGGAGACGCAGGGGATGCTGCGGGAGCTGATTCTGACCGCGGAGCGGCCGATGGTGGTGGACGCCGACGCGCTCACGGCGCTCGTGGGACACCTCCCGCGCATCCGCGACGCCCGCGGGCCGCGGCTTCTCACACCGCACCCGGGCGAGGCGGCGCGGCTTCTCGGCGCGACCATCGCCGAGGTGCAGGCCGACCGCGTCGCGAGCGCCCAGGCCCTCGTCGACGAGAGCGGGGCCTGGGTGGCCCTCAAGGGGGCCCACACGGTCGTGGCGGGCCCTCAGGGCGAGGTGTCGCTGAACCCCACCGGCAACCCCGGGATGGCGAGTGGGGGCACCGGCGACGTGCTCACGGGCGTGACCGGTGGGCTGCTCGCCCAGGGCCTCGCTCCCGAGGCGGCGCTCCGCGCGGCCGTCTACCTCCACGGTCTCGCCGGCGACCTGGCGGCAGAGATGAGGGGAGACGCGGGCCTGATCGCGGGCGACGTCGCGGATGCGCTGCCGGCGGCGCTGCGGCGGCTCCGGACCCCGGGGGACGCCTGAGTCGGAGCCGCGTGGAGCCTCGACCCGCCGCGGGCGCCGGGCCATCCGCGCGGTTCCCGAGCGCGAGCGCCGAGGGCACGCGCGAGCTGGGCGCGCGCCTCGGCCGGATGGCGCGGCCGGGTGACGTCATCGCCCTCTCGGGGGACCTGGGAGCAGGGAAGACCTGCTTCATCCAGGGCGTCGCCGCCGGCCTCGGGGTGGCCAGCGTCGTGACGAGCCCCACCTTCGTCCTGGTGGCCGAGTACGCGGGCCGCCTCCCGCTCCATCACGTCGACCTCTACCGGACCGAGAGCCTCGAGGAGATTCGCGCGCTCGGCCTCGAGGAGCTGCTCGACGGCGAGGGCGTGACCGTGATCGAGTGGGCCGAGAAGGCCGAACCTCTCCTCCCGCCGCGATCCATCCGGGTCCGCATCGAGGGCGTCGGCGACGAGCCGCGGACCATCGAGCTCCAGGGCCTGCCGCCCGGCGGCGGTGACTCGGGCGCCTGAGACGAGCCGGCTGTTCCGGTTCCGCGTCACCGCGTCTCGGCCGGGATACGCCGTTCGGGGAGCGCGGCCGCCCGCCGGCGTCGCCGATCCGCGCCGATCGCGACGTCGGGGAGGCGAGAGGCGGCGCGATCCGTGGCATTCTCCTTGCTCGGTCGTTGGGCATGAGCATCGAGCGACCGACCATTCGCGAGTGGCCCGCCGAGGACCGACCGCGCGAGCGCTTCCTCACCAAGGGCGCCGAGGCGCTCAGTGATGCCGAGTGCCTCGCCCTGCTCTTCGGCTCCGGCGTGCCGGGACAGACGGCCGTGGACCAGGCGCAGACCCTGCTCGCGACGTTCGGCTCGCTCGGGGAGCTCGCCAGCCGGGACGTCCAGGAGCTCGCCTGGGTCGGAGCTCTGGGGATCGCGAAGGCCGTCCGGGTGGGCGCGGCCGTGGAGCTGGCGCGGCGGCTCCGCGCCCGACCGAACGGAGGGCGGATCCGCCTGTCGACCCCGGAGGAAGTCGCGGGCTATTTCGGGCCGGGCCTCGAGTCGAAGAAGAAGGAGATCTTCCGCGTGGCGCTTCTCGACAGCCAGAACGGCTTGCTTCGCGACGTCCAGGTGTCCGAGGGGAGCCTCTCGGCGGCGATCGTCCACCCGCGAGAGGTCTTCCGCACGGCGATCCTCGAGGCCGCCGCCCATCTCATCCTGGTGCACAACCACCCGTCCGGGGACCCGACCCCGTCCAAGGAGGACATCCACCTCACGCGCCAGCTCGTCGAAGGGGGCCGGCTCCTGGGCCTCACCGTGCACGATCACGTGATCGTGGGACAGGGGCGGCACGTGAGCTTCGCGCAGCGCGGGCTCATGT
>DASYQW010000195.1 GCA_036005065.1 Candidatus Methylomirabilota bacterium
GGAGGGCGGGGCCCCCCTGCGCCCTGATTACGGGGATGACGCCGTACTCGGGCTGTGCTGGGCGGTGAAGGTCGCGTGACAGACGAGGTCCGTCGTCATCGTGACGACCCCGTCCGCGCAGTCCGGGCGTCCGACCCACCCGGTGAAGCGCGAGCCGGCCGCGGGAGTCGCTCTCAACCTGACGACGGCGCCCGTCGTGAAGGCAGCCCAGCAGCCGGGCCAGCAGTCGATGCCGGCCGGTGAGCTCACGATCCTTCCGGTTCCCGACCCGACCTTCGCCACGGTCAGAACCTTGCGGAACCCCGACGTGGCGGCTTCCTTCACGGCGCCGGCGAGAGTCCTGAACCACCCCCCGTCCAGCCCTCGACCGACGAAGGGCGGATCGGATTTCGTCCAGTCCCAGCCGAGGAACACGATCTTGCCCGAGCCATACGGGATGATGACGACCGACGCGTTGACGCCGTTGTCGTAGACGCTCAAGGCCCGGCGGGGCAGGCGGGCAAGCGGGAGAAGACCGGTGCTGTCGTTCCCCGGCAGCGAAGCGGGGCCGCTCGCGAACCGCGTGAAGGCCGCGGTCGCCCGCCGGGTCGTCGTGACCCCGGTGCCGTTGACCGCCCCGGCCCGGAAGCCGAAGACGACCGAGAAGAGATCGTCGACCTTCTGCTTGGCCTCCTGAGAGCTGTGGATGATCAACCCGTGACCCGAGGCCACGTAGTTCCGCCAGACGGCCGCGATGTCGGCCGAGATCTCACCGGGGAGGTAGCACCAGCTCTCCTGCTCGGGGATCAGAAAGAAGTCGGCGGTCGCCAGCGCCGCGCTGTACTCGGCGGCCGTGGCCAGGAGGGTCCCGGGCTGGTGGAAGCCGAAGCTGCAGGCCCCGGTCGAGTCGTAGGGCCCGGCGATCGTCCGGACCGTGAGCCCCAGCGCCTTCAGGGCCGCCTGGACGTTGTCGGACTCCTGCGAGCCCTCCTGATACCCGGTCTGCCCCGAGTCCACGTAGCGCGTGCTGTTGAAGACCAGGACGTTGACGGCGTCCGCGGTGCGCGCCGCACCGAGGACGGCCAGCACCAGCCCGATCCACGCGATTCCCTGTTGCGCAGGCGTCATGGGGGCTACTCCTCTCGCGGTGCCTGGCCGGTCGCCACCGTACCCGCCATCGGGCAGGCGGGGTCGTCCCGCGGTGGCCAGGAGCGCAGGACGCCACCCACCGGTGGCAGAGCAAGCGTTGTGCCATCGCCAAGCGCGCATGGATGGCCGTGGGGCTGGCCGGCGTGATGCGCGGTGTTGCGCGGCGCGCGCAATTGTTGCCGCACCCAGGGACCCCGGCGCCGTCGGAGGGTGAGACGTCCCCCCCCGCTCGGCAGGGGCGGCGGCAGAGCCGCCGTCAGCCGAGCGGGCTACCCGGTCGCGGCGCGGCGAGCCGACACCCTCGAGCTCTCACTTGATCGCCAGGGGGTTCACCGGCGTGCCGACGGCCCCGCTGATCGGGAGCGGCGGCGCCGCCGGGGCGCTTGATGGCGCCGGTGGTGAAGTCCGGGCCGGTGAGAATCATCCGGTGGATGGGGTTGAAGCGCCGCGGCTGGTTGATCTGGGGGCCCGTGTTGTCGAGCGGGATGGCCAGCGAGAACGTGACTCCGCAATTCACCATCCCCATGGCTCGGACGATCGTCTCGGGGCCGATGTAGTTCAGGGTCCCCAGCTCGTCGCCGGGCCCCCACTTGCCCCAGTTGCTGCACCTCCGGCCCGTCTCTCGCACGACGTCGGCCATGGATCGCGCGGGTTCCTACCGGTGCTGGCGGGAGGAGGGCGCCTTCGGGGGCGCCGCCGGCGGCCCCGGCGTCGGCGCCGGCGCTGGGACGGGCGTCACGGGCTGAATCCGATTGGCGAACAGGAAGCCCCAGACGAAGTCGGTCTGAAGCACCATGAGCGCCGGGGGCTGGTTGCTCCGGTGATACCAGTCCGGAACCGGGATCCCGTAGTTGCTCTGTCCGTACCCGACCTCGCTCAGCTCGTTGAGGAAGACCCCGAGGGCCGGCGGGATGGTGCCGTCGGCGGTGGTGCCGGCCCGAGCGTGGCAGCTGATGCACGACGACGTCTGGGCGAACCCGCCTTCGGTCACCGAGTTGCCGAGCCGGGTCGGGCGCCCCATCGAATCGGTGAACTGGACCTGCGAGCCCTTCAGGCGATAGCTCAGCCAGCCCCGGTCGTGGCGCGACGGCACCAGGATGCCGTCCGCTCCCGGGACCGCGTTCCGGGTGCCGATGGCCAGGGCGTCGAAGACGCGCCGCAAGGAATCCGAGATGGCTCCGCTGGGATAGGCCTGGCCCGTGTCGAAGACCCAGCTCGGCAGGAGCAGGCCGTCACAGCGCAGGCGGGGCGTGGTGAAGTTGGTGGCCTGGTTCGGCCCGACGGAGTCGGCCGTGCGGTAGCCGTGCGAGTCGTTGCACCCCGCGTAATCGCAGCGCCCGGGGTTGTCCACGTGCTCGAACGTCGCCCACGCCCAGTTGGGGGTGTCCTTGGACGAGATGTGCATGGCGACCAGCCAGTGTTCGCCGGGCTCCAGGATCGTGCCGTTGTCGTCGGTGACCGGGGACAGGAGGGTCATCTTGATGTACGGGCGGCCCGGGTCCTCCCGGATGCCGATCCGCTCGGCTCGCTCCCGGTTGAGCCAGTTGGTCTTGAGCATGATGGCCGAGACTGGAAGGTCGATCTCCGCGAGCGCGCCGGCCGTGTTCTTCAGCCGGTACGGCGCGCCGTGTTCCCTGGCGTCCAGGTTCCCGCGGTTCCGGTTGAAGACCGCGATCAGGCCCTCCTGGTTGTAGAGGTCGTGCCGGAAGATGTAGTCGAACATGGCCTTGTTGCGGAACACGAGCTCCGCCATCGACTGGCGGATCCGCCGGCCGGGATCCGGCTCGGCCAGCCGGGCGCGCACCGACGCCTCTCGGCCGAAGCCGGGCAGGTGGGCCTTGAACGGATCGAGGCCGACATGGAGCGGCATTCCGGCCGTCGATGCGTGTCGTCCGGGATGGTCCCCCGGAAAATACGGACAGTATTTCGCCGGGTACCGCGGATCGTCGTAGCCCGGATTGTCCCGGCGATCGGGATGGCAGCACGCCGCCGGATCGGCACCGGGCGTGCCACAGAGCGGCAGCGGATTGGTGGGCCGGCAATCAGGATCGTCGCGGGAGCAGACCTGGTTGGCCGGCCACGTATACTGGTCGGCCGCCCAGCCCTTCCAGAACTCCTGGCTCACGGCGTCGGCGAACAGCTTCCAGGCGAACATGTCCGGACAGGTCATCGCCGGATTGGTGATCGCGGACGCACAGACGATCCGCCCGTCGCTGACGCTCATGCCGCACTCGGCGGCGTCCTGGGGCTTGCTCATGAAGTACATGGCGTACTTGATCTTGTTCGGCACGTCGCTGCACGGCGCCGGCGATGACGCCGTCTGGGGGAGCCCCGGCTGCGCGAGGAGGTCGATGGCGAGGAGCAAGCCGAGGGAGGCGACGCCGATGGGCCATGTCCGGGATCCGCGAGGCACCATGGTGGCTACCTGTTCGACCACCTGAACTGGTAGTAGATCCAGTTGCTCTTGTCGGCCGCCACCGACAGGCCCTCGGCGGCGGCCTGGAAGGACCCCTGACCGCACTCGCCCTTCTTCCAGATGAAGCCCTTCGGGAGATGGACGTCCGCCAGGTGCTCGGCCCCGGTCACGGGATTCTTGAAGGTGTCGCCCCGGCCCTCGCCCACGCCCTCAGCCCGGAAGGTGCTCTTGCGTCCCTTGCCGGTGATCGTGATCTTGGCCTTCACGAGCCCCACCACCTGGTAGGTCGGACCCAGGACCTCGAACGGCATGCCGCCGAGCGTGCCGGTGAAGATCTCCCTCAGGGCCGCCACCTGCTTGTCCCGGGTCGCCGCGTCCACGATGAACACGGCCTTGCCGTTCCCCTCGTGAATGGCCTTCGGCCAGGCGTAGATGCCGGCGTACTTCACCCCCGAGAGATTCACCTCGCCGCACGCGCCCTCGGCGATGCGTGCCCCGACGAACGCCCGACAGCTCCCGTCCTCGGAGTTCGGAAACCCGCCGAAGTTGCACCCGCAGCCAAAGTCGCAATTGCAGAACTCGTAGCCCTCACCCTTCAACGACCAACGGGTGACCGGTTGCTTTGTCGCCATACGCTTCCTCCCTCATGGGTCCGGCATGTCGGTCGCTCCGGCGCAGCGCGAGACGCTGCCTGCCGGGCCTGGTCGGCCGCGGG
Organism: Candidatus Methylomirabilota bacterium; assembly: GCA_036005065.1. NCBI lineage: Bacteria > Methylomirabilota (SeqCode) > Candidatus Methylomirabilota bacterium. Next base: position 4,260 of record DASYQW010000195.1, read on the forward strand.
CCACATGATAGCAAAGGGGGGCGCACCGGGACAGGGTCGCCGGGGCCGGTGGCGGGCAGGGCGGGTCGTTATCCGGAACGGGGACGGCGGCGGGGCGGCGCCGGGCTCAGCTGGCGAAGCACGACGTCGATGTCGTCTCGGCCCTTCCGGTCTCGAAGGGCCGCCTCGTACCGCTGGCGCTGCTCGCGAAGCGCCCCGAGGGCGGCCTCGTGCGCTCGGCGCAGCTCGGCGTGCTGGGCGACGAGCTGGCGGAGCCGCTCCGTCGTCTCGGCATGACGCGGACCGAGATCCTGGAGAGCCCCCGCCGCCGCGTCCCCCTCCCGTCGAAGCGCCTCGTGCGCGACCTGGAGGTCGGTCAGGGCCCGGGCCATCTCCGCGTGACGCGCCTCGAGGTCCCGCAGCGCCCGGGCGGCCGCGTCGCGCTCGCGCCGAAGGCCGTCGCGCTCCGCCAGAAGCTCGGCCACCGGCGTCGTGGCACCGTCCGGGGCGGCCTCCGGCACCGGGCTCGCCTCGTACACCCGGGCGAAGGCGCGCCGGAACGCGGCATCGGTCGACGCGACCACGTCGATCCGGCACCCGGTCGCCGACTCCAGCCAGTGCACGACCTCGAGATCGCCCGGGTCGTCCATGGCCACGGCGATCCGGTCCTCCGTCCGCTCGAGGGGGACGACCCGGTGCTGCGTGGCCCAGTCCTTGGTGACGAGCTGCGAGAGGCCCGGATCGATGACCGCGGTGTCCAGGTCGACGAAGCGGGCGCCGAGCTGCCGGCAGAGAGCCTGCTTCATCTGCCGCTCGGTCAGGAGGTTGAGCTTCAGCAGGACGTCGCCGAGCCGGAGATCGGTTTCCTTCTGGTGCTCGAGCGCCGCCGCGAGCTGCTCCTCGGTGATGGCGTTCGTCTCGACCAGGAGATCACCGAGGCGATACTTCTTGCGGTACTTGTCGAGGACGACGTTGAGCTCGCGCTGGGTGATGGCCTGCTGCTCAACCAGGATCTCCCCCAGCGGCCGAGGGACCTCCCCTGCCGTCTGACTCCGCAGCGCGTCCTCGAGCTGGAGGCTCGTGATCAGGCCTTCCTCGATCAGGAGGTCGCCGAGCAGCCGGCGGCGCGAAGGCGCCGCCCCGGGGGGACGGGCGGTCAAGGTCGGTGGGGAACTCATTCGGTCTCCGGTACAGTCGATTCAAGCAGGTTCCGGGCCAAGGCCGGGTCGGTCGAGTTTTCGGGGGGTTAGACCCCGCGGCCCGGCTGGGATCGGTCAGATCCGATCCGCGCCAGGAGCCGGATCGGCCCGTTTCTGGCCGGGCGAAGGCGCCTCGCGAGGGATGGAGGAAGGGCTTGTCTCGATGAGCCGGATGGCGTAAGAGAGGACAGCCGCGCCGCCGGGCGTCCTCCGCCCGCCGTCGCGAGACACGCGGATGCCCTCGAGTCCCAGGCGACGCCCGAGATGTCGCGCCAGACGGTGACGGACGCCGCGGCGCCGTCCCGCCGATCCCGGCTGGCATCGCGGGCCGTCCTCCCGCTCCTCGTCGCCGGAGGAGTGCTGCTGGCCCTGATCGCCGGCGGCAGCCGCTTCGGGGCCCTGCGGGCTAGCGGCGTCACCTACGCTCGCTTCGTCGAAGACTTCGATGATGGGGTGCTGCCGAAAGCCCCCCACCTGGTCGCGTCGGCGGGCTTCAGTGCATGCCGCTGGGGACTCTGTCTCGCCCCCGGCGCGTCCGGCCGCCTGGTGCTCGATTATCCGCTGCCCCCCCGGCCGCAGGTCGTCCTGCGGCTCTGGCATTACGCCGCGCTCCCGCGGATCACCAATCGGCTCGCGGTGTCTCTGGACGAGGGCCGCACGTGGAACGAGGTGTCTCGCGGGCGGCACCTGCAGGCTACCGTGGTGGACCTCGACGCGCTCCTGGCGGGCTCTTCCGCCTCCCGACTGTGGCTCGAGCTCGGCGGAACCAACGGCAGCGACCACGAGGCGCTGCTCCTCGATCGGATGGATCTCGTCGTCAGCAACGCGCCGCGACCCTCTGACCTCCCCTACCTGTCGGCCCTCTTTCGCCTCGCCCTGGTGCCGCTGTGCCTGGCGGTGAGCCTGGCGCCGTGGCTGGGGCCGGGGCGGGCGGGACTGGTGGGTCTCCTGGTGGCGTCCGGAGTCGCCGGCGCGTCGACCTGGCTTCCCGGCGGGCTGTGGATCCTCGGCCGGTCCACCTGGGCGGTGCTGGCGGCCGCTCTCGCCCTCGCCGCCGGGCACGCGGCCCTGCACCGCCACGCGCCCGCGGCCGGGAGGCCGGGCCTGCTGGCCGCCGTCCTGGTCGTGTCGTGGGCCCTGGCCCTCCGCTGGGGCGAGTTCCTGATCGCGTACCGGTTCCCGATCATGGACGATGCGCTCGGCTATCTCAACTTCATGCGCCGGTTTGCCTGGGGTTCCCCGACGAGCGGCTTCTACTCCTACGGGTTCGGTCCCCGCGAGCCGATGTTCCTCTCCCTCGGCGCGACCTTCTTCGCGCTGGTTGGAGCCTCGGATCTCGCGCTCCGCCTGCTGACGCTCCTCCTGTCGGTGACCGCGGTCTGGCTCACCTACGCCCTCGGCCGGCGCGTGTTCGAGTCGGCGCTCGTCGGCCTGCTGGGCGCCTGGCTGGTCGCCGGCAGCTCGTATCTGCTCTTCGAGGCCGTCCGCGGCTTCCGGGGGGACCTCGAGACCTGCCTCGTGCTGCTGCTGGCGTGGAGCGCGTGGCAATCGGTCGGCCCGCTGGCGTGGGGCCGGCTCCTCCTCGCGGGGCTGCTGGCCGGGGCGCTGTGCCTGACGCGCTTGCCGTATTTCCCTGGCGCGCTCGTCCTCCTCGCCTGGGCGGCCTGGCGGGGCGCCGGCTGGCGCCGGGGATGGCCGCGGGGGGCCGCCGCGGCGGCGGTGATGCTCCTCCTGGTGAGCCCGTTCCTCGCCGCGGCCACGGTCCGGGAGGGCCGGCCGTTCGCGACGAACCGGGCCCACTTCCGGGGATTCCTCACCAAGGCCCGGGCGGCCCTCGACCTCGAGCCGGCTCCCGCCGCGAAGGCCGAGACGATGCCTCAGCTGGCCACCGAGGCCTGGACCGTCTTCGGCAAGGCGGGCGGTGTCCAGGTGATCGCCGAGGGCTACCGCCTCGCCCTGCGGGACGTCGCCGTCCTCGGCGCTCGTCGCGGATACTGGGTGGCGCTGGCCGGCCTGGGACTGCTCGCGCTGACTCGCCGGCGCTTCTTCGTCGGCATGCTGCTCCTGAGCATCTCGCACGTGGCGCCGTTCTACGCGGTGGCGAGCAAGCCGATCCCCGACCAGGTCGCCTTCGCGACGAGCCCGGACGTCTACCATGGCTTCTACGGCGGTGGGCTCTTCGGCTTCGGCATCCACGACCGCTTCCGGACCCTGGCCCAGGGCGCCCCTTTCGCCGCGCTGGCGGCGGGATGGCTGGGTGTCGCGGCGGCGCGGAGGCTGGGGCGAGCGATTCAGCTCAGACGCCGGCGCCGGGCGCCCGAGGACGCCTGGCCGGCTATGGCGTCTCCGCCGTCGCCCTCGGCATCCGCGCCTTGAGGAGCCACCACCCGAGGGCGAGCGCGATGCGCCCGCCGTGCACGAACGCGTTCGCCACATGGAAGAGGTAGAACACGACCTGCCATGGGCGGTGGACGTGGTATCGTCGGCGGACGACGTCCGCCGGCGGCAAGACGTACTCCCAGACGTCCAGCAGGCGGATCAAGCGGAACTGCACCGCCTGGCGGGTCGGCAACACCCTCGAGCGGAAAAACCCCCGCGAGCCGCTGTCCGGGTCACCGTCACGGTCCATCCCCGATGCGAGCCAGCGGAACACTCCGCGCTTGACCAGCGACAACCGGGGCGGTCCCAGCCACTCGAGAACCCGAGGCTCCACGACGGGTCCGTAGAGCGCGTTCAGCAGGGCGAGGCTCGTGCCGATGGCGCCGCTCGTCCCCGCCCGCTTCCCCCGGTCGACGAGCGCGGCCCAGTCGATCCGGTCGCCGGACGCGGTGATCGCCTCGTAGAGGTCGGTGAACCAGATCAGCCGGTTCTCGCTCGACGGATCGAAGACGAACCGGACGGCGTCTTCGCGCCCCACCACGGCTCGGTTCAGGTAGCCATGCATGTCCAGGTGCACGGCGAGATGGGAGATCAGGTCTTCCGGCGACAGGATCAGGGTCTCCTGCCCCGAGAGCGTGGCGGAGCACGCTCGCGCCCAGAGCCCGTCCAGGTCGGGGGTCTGCCCCGTGAACCGGTCGGTGAGGCTCCAGTGGAGCTCGACACAGAGTTGCACCGCGCCCTGCTTCACCATGGGCAGGTTGAAGTGGTACTGCCGGATGAAGCCCTCGGGCAGCAGCCCGGGCGGAAACCGGTAGCCCGCCGCGAAGAGCACATCGCGCGCCCGCTCGAGGTCGTCCTTCCGGATCAGCACGTCGAGGTCGCCGAAGGGCCGGAGGGTGGCGTCGTGGTACAGGAGCTGGGCCAGGCTCCCGCCCTTGAGGACGACCACGGGGAGGCCGCCGGCGCGAAAGCGGGCCAGGAGGTCCCCGAGGGCCCTCAGCAGGTGAAGGGTCTGATGCGCCCCTCTGAGATAGAGCTCGACGAGCCGGCGTCGGGCGCGCGTGGGGACGGCCTCGGCGAGCTCGGGCGCACCCAGGTGGCGGTGGAGGAGGGGGGCCACGCCGTGTCGCGCGGCGATCCGGATAATGCGGTCCCAGCGGAGCGGCGCCGCCAGGGCCTGCCCCAGCCGCGCAGCGGCCGGAGGCCCGAGCCGCTGCCGCGCGCAGCTCAGGACGAGCTGGCTCTCAGCCTCCGACAGCATGCCCCCAGTCCCTCGAGCCAGCCGCCCGCCGCCGCGCGCGTTCCCCCGGCGCGGGCCGCGGCCGGACCCGGCCGGCGCCGTCCCGATCGAGGGCGCCGAGATAGCGGGCGATGCGGACGGCGGCATCGCGCCAGCGGAACCGGGAGCGAACCACCCGCACTCCGGCGCGCGCCATGCGGGCCAAGCGCTCGGGGGGACACCCGTAGGCGGCCCGGAGGCTCTCGGCCAGGACGCCCACCTCGACCTCGCAGAAGTCGACTCCCTCGAGATCCTCGGTGAAGCCGAGCGTATTGAAGGCGAACCGCCCGCGCATCGGCAGGCGGATCCGCCGGGCCGGGATCCGGAACGCCGTGCGGCTCGAGCAGTAGTCCAGGGCCGGACCGAAGCGTGGCACGATGGGCGGCACCCCGCACGCCATCGCCTCCAGCACCGGCAGGCAGAAGCCCTCGGCGCGATACGGGAACACCGCCACGTCGCAGGCGCGGTAGAGCGCGGCCAGGTCCGGGGCGGGCAGGTAGTCGTCGATGTACAGGATGGCGGGCATGCGCGGGTCGGCGGCGAGCCGCTGGATCTCGGCGCGGAGCGACAGGCCCGAGTAGAAGACGTCGCCGGTGTGGTCCTTGATCACCAGGCAGACGTCGTCCTCGGGCCGGAAGGCCGTCCGGTACGCGGCCAGGAGCACATCGACCCCCTTTCGCACGATGGTGGCCCCCACGAAGATGAACCGGAAGCGCTTGGGGGTGGGCAGGCGCGCCACCCGGCCCGTCGGCCGGAAGAGGCGCTCGTCGACGCCGTGGGGAACCACCCGGACCCGGCGCGGATCGACGCCGCTGGCGATCGCCTGGCTCCGCACCCAGCGGCTGTGCACCCAGAGCTGGTCGTACTGGCCGCGGATCTTCTCGACCCAGGTGGGGGGAAAGGGGCCGAAGTCCCACGTCCGCACCGCGATGAGCTTCCCGCCCGGCGGCCGAGCGACCTCGCCGAAGCGCTCGGAGTAGTCGTGATGGATGATGTAGTCGGGAGGCGGCGATCCCGGCGCGATGGCCCTGGCCGCGTCGCGCACCTCGATCCCGGGCTGCCGGCCGAGCCACTGGCGCCACCGCGCGTTGACGAGCGCGTAGGCGGTCCGGCTGGCGCTCGCCCCGACCAGCGCCACGATCCGCCGGCGGTGGCGCCGCCGGGCGGCGGGGCCGGCCGCCATCAGGCGCCCGCGGGAGGCATTCGGCGGGCGATCCCGCGTGCCTCGAGCTGGGCGAGGAAGGCCGCCACGTCCGCCGCCGCCGCCGCGCGCGCGAGCCCGTATCGCGCGGCCACCCGATCGACGATGCGTCGCGCGGCCACGCCCTTCACCAGGAGCGCCCAGACCAGCTCGCCCGTTCCGTTGAGCGTGTAGAGGGTCTCGTCGCCCGGGGCCAGCAGGAGGCTCTGCCCCTCGATCCGCCGGAAGGCGACGCCGCCGGCGAGCTCGTACTCCCGGGAGCGCGCCGCGCCCGCCCCCGGCCGCCGCCCGTGCGGGACTCGTCGCGCGCCGGCGCCCCGTCCGCCCGGCCGCCCGGTCACCGGTAGCTCCCGACCCGCGCTCCGCGAACGTCCACCAGCGCCCCGACGGCCGCCTCGAACCCGTCCCAGGGGTGGCGCCGGGCCGTCTCGAGCGCGGCCTCCCCCATCGCCGCGAGCCGGCCCCGATCCTCACGCATGAACGCCAGACCCCGCTTCAGCGCCGCCACCGACCCGCTCTCGACGAGGTAGGCGTCGCCGAGGTGCGACAGGACCTCCGCGATCCCCGATCGGACCGAGACGATGGCGGGGGTCCCGCAGCCCATGCCCTCCGCGACCGACATCGAGAACCCGTCGCCCAGGGACGGCGCTACCTGGCAATCGGCCGCCTCGTAGAGCTGGAGGAGTCGCCCGTGCGGCAGGAGCCCGAGCAGCCGGATGCTCGGGTTCCGCACCAGCAGGCGGAGAAGCGCCGGGGACTCGACGACCTCGGGGCCGGCCACGCAGACGAGCTCGGCGCGCTGGAGCTTGAGCTCGTCCCACGCCTGGAGGAGCAGCCGGGCCCCCTTCCGGAACGGCTCGCGGGCGACGAACAGGAACCGGAAGGGATCCGGGTCCCGGCGAGCCCGCCTCCGGCGGGCGCCCATCCCCAGGGGGATGGTCACGAGCCGCTCCTCCGGGCACCCGCGGTCGGCGAAGGCCCGGCGGGCGACCTGGCTCCAGACGACCACGACATCGGCGAGCTCCCGCTCGCGCCGGTCCCGCCAGCGCCGCATCGGCCGCAGCAGGAGCTGCGCGCGCGGTCTCACCCCGCAGGCCGCCATCTCCCGATCGGTGATCTCGGCGGCGTCGTCGAACGGCAGGTCGCCCCGGAGGAGGACGAGGCGCACGCCGGGATTGAGCCGCCTCGCCTCGGCGAAGTGCTCCAGCGCATACCCCGACTGTCCGACCAGGACCTCGAGCGCGCCGGGCCAGGGGCCATGCGCCCGGTCCAGCGCGCGGTACCCGCGCCCGTAGGCCCGGAGTCGCCGGTCGACGTGCCAGGCGACCTTGCCCCACCCCGCGCGTCCCCGGGTCCAGTGCGCCCAGCCGACCCGTGCCCGGCGGGGCGGGCGGGCGAGCCGGTCCTGCCGGTCCCGCTTGGCGGCCAGCCCTTCCTCGAAGGCGCGGGCCAGGAGGGCGACCGTGCGCTCCCAGGTGAACCTCGCCACGCTCGCGCTCACCTGGAGCCGCCGCTCGGGCCCCGGGGGTCCGGCCTCGAACGCCGCCCGCATCAGCCGCCGGAGGTGCCGGCAGTCCGGCTCGAGGTGGGGGCGCCCGTTCGTCGTCTTCCGGGTGGCCCGGACGAAGTGCGCGTTTGCCTCCGTGCAGAAGTCGTCGGCGGCGCCGCCGGCCGTCACGATCACCGGTGTCCCGGCGGCCAGGCACTCCAGGATGGGCAGCCCGAATCCCTCCCCGCGGAACGGAAAGACCCCCACGTCGGCCGCGGTGTAGTACCCGGCCACCGAGCGCGCCACCTCGTGCACGTAGGTGAGCTCCGGACCGCCGGGCCGGGCGCCGTCCGCCAGGACCCGCTCGGTCCAGGGGCGGAGCCACTCGTAGCTGAAGGCCTTGATGACCAGCGCGACGTCGTCCGCGCCGGTGAACTCCTCCCGGAAGGCGCGCACCAGGATGTCGGTGCCCTTCCGCTCGAACGCGCCGCCCACGTAGACGAACGTGAACCGCTTCCGGCTCGGGAGGGCGGCCGGCCTCACATGGGGCGCGAACTCCGCGTGGTCGGCGCCCCACGGGCACACCGCGATCGGAATCGCGATCCCGCTCTCCTCACAGGCCCGGCGCGTAAAGCGGCTCGGGACCACCAGGAGGTCGAAGCAGGCATTGAGGCGCTTCACCAGCGCCCGGTCCTCGCGGACGAGTCGGAAGTACTCGTAGGCCAGGATGAAGACGTTGAAGGCGCCGGGAGCGTCGACCTGGTCGTACGGGTAGTCGTGCGCGATATAGATGTCGGGCTGATCGATGGCCGGCTCGTCGGCGGCGAGCTGATCGCCCGGCATCACGCCCACCCGGTAGCCGAGCGCGCGGAGCCCGGCGGCCAGGCGCAGGTTGATCAGGGAGAAGCTGCAGAACGTCTCGATCTTGCCGTGGAGCAGGACCGTCTTGGCCTCACCCATGGGTCGGCCCGTGGACGCCCTCGAGCAGTCCGGACAGGCGCGCCAGCTCGGACAGATCAGGGCTCAGCTCGAGGTCGAACACGTCCACCGCGTCCACGAGCCCGGCGAGGTAGCGCAGGTAGGCCGCGTAGTCCCGGGCGTCGACGAACCGGTGGCACCACGCGGTCTCCCGGACCAGGCTCAGCAGGGCCGCCTGCCGCGTCAGGGGCGTCACCGCCAGGCGGTGCCCGACACGGCTGAAGAGCAGTCGGTCCACCCGGTAGTCCCGGTGGGGCGCCGATCGGAACCGATCGGCGATGGGGAACTCCTTCTTCACGAGCCCGCCGTAGTCGACGGCCGGGACCGGCAGCGGCGCCGGGAAGAGGAAGCGCTCGGTGGCCGCGGTCACGCGGGCCGTCTCCTCGCAGCCGCTTGCGAGCACGCCGTCGGACGCCCGCGTCAGGAGGACGTGGTCGTCGGCGAGAACGGTGCCGCCGGCCCCGCCGAGCCACAGGCAGAGGGTGGACTTGCCGGCTCCCTTGTCGCCCACGAAGACGCTGACCGATTCGCGGAAGCAGACGGCCCCGGCATGCACGTACAGGCGGCCCAGGAGCAGAAGCAGCTTGTGGAGCGCGACCGTGAGGTGAAACGTCACGTAGGCGCGGACCTCGGGCGCTGGATTGACCACGATGACGATGCTCGGCGGCGTCTCGGCCGCGAAGAGGTAGGCGGCCAGCACGTTGCTCGCCATTTCCCAGACGGTGCCGGCCGCCCGGCACCGGAGCACCGGTGTCTCGAGCGTGGGCGCCGGAGCATCGCGGCCCGCCGGATCCCGGTACTGGAGGTCGATCGTCGCCTGGAGGGCCGGCCGCGCGCCGCCGGCCGGGCGGAAGCACCCCTTGAAGATGAGCCCCAGCGTCTCGCCGTAGGCGTGTGAATCCGCGTGGACCAGGGCGGTCCAGCTGCCGAGACGCAAGAGGCCGATCGGCGGCGTCCGCCGGGCGATCGCCATGTCCCGGAGCCCCGCCAGCTCGGGCGGAGGCGTGGAGGCTGGCGCCGCTCCGCCGAGAGCCGCCGGGCGATCAGGGGCCGTCCGGCGCTCCCCGGCCCCAGCCCAGGCCACAGCCGGCCAGGCCGTCACGCAGGCGGCGGACCGGGCGACGCAGCAGGGCCGCGGCGAGACGGCGCAGCCGGTACCGCCACACCATCACCCGGGCCCGGCTCCGCCACCGCCAGTCCTCGGGCGACACCGTCGCGCGTCCCCGCCGGCGCTGGACCACCCGCGCCAGCACGGCGGCCCGCGTGGCCTCGAAGCGCGCCCGAGGCCAGTTGTCGCCCACCAGGACCAGGCGATCCTCCCGCTTCTCGACGACGCGCCGGGTCGGGAACTTGTCGGCCTGCCGGTAGGTGACGATGTCGCCGACTCGGATCGCTTCCCAGCCGACCGGCTCCGCGGCGAGCTCGTCCCCGTCCTCCAGGAAGGGCCGCATGCTGTGGCCGTGGAAGAGGACCGGCGCGAGGCGTCGGGAGTGCTCGAGCTGCATCTCCCGGGCACGCAGCCGAATCGCCTCCGCCCTCAGGGGCGACTCCTCCCCGTCGGGGCCGGGCTCCCTCAGGGTGGGACTCCGTCCGGCCCGGAGCTCATTCGCCGCTGACGATCAGCCGCTCGAGCTTGTCGAACTTCACCAGCTTCGGAGGCTCGTACTTCTCCGGTTCGACGGTTGTCTTGCGGGACCCGCTCCCGGGCTCTTTCTCGCGTTTGGCCATTCGGCTCACCTCTCCAGGATGAGCTGCTCTTCCCTGAGTTGCTCCAGCACCCGCCGCACGTCCTCGCGGACCTCGGATTCCGGGCACCGGTAGCGCGTGGAAACCCTGGCCACGATCTGGTCGAGGCTGAGCTCATTCTCGACGAGCAGCGTCCAGATGAACGTCCCCGTCGCATTGAGGCCGTAGTAGAAGCTGGTGTCGACGTTGATGATGGCCGCCTCGCCGTCGACCACGCCCCAGACCGCCCTGTCCCGATTCACCGCGTAGGCCGGCAAGGCTCCCTCCCCTGTCGTCCCCCTGATGGCGTGCCCCGCGGCGACACGTGAGCGCACCGTGCCGCGCGAGACCGGGGGCATCCTATCTCAGAGCTTCGGCGAGTGTCAACGCAGATCGCGCAGTCGCAGATCGCGCAGTCGACAAGAGCGTCAGCCGCACGGTAGAGTACCTTGACACATGCTGGCTGCGCTGGCCGGCCTCGGCGTTCTCCTCGCGCTGCTGCTCTTCCCGGGCGTCTATCTGGTTCGACGACAGGAATGGGAGTCGGAGGACGCCTTCGAGATCCTCGCGACCGCGTTCCTGACCTCGGCGGCGTTCTGGGCCTGCGCGCTGTGGCTCCTGCCGGGCGGCTGGTTCTCGAGCGCGGCCAACGCCGTGGTGGCCCTGGGGGCCCTCGCGCTTCCCCTCCTTCGAGGCCGGCTGGCGGCCGTCGCCGGCCGGCGGCCGCGCGACACGGCGGTCCTGCTCGGACTGCTCGCGGTGTGTCTCGTCGCGCGGGCCCTGCTGGTGGTCTCGCGGCCGCCGCCGTCGGGCGGCGACCTGACGAAACACGCGTACATGGCCGAGCTCATCCTGCTGGCCGACGGCCTCCCGTCCTCCCACGAGCCGCTGCTCCCGATCTCGAGCTTCGGCCAGTACTCGCCCGGTCTGCATGCGCTGGCGGCCCTCGTCCGCGCGGGCTCCGGTCTGCCGCCGGACGCCGCGGCCCTGCTCGTCGGGGGGGTGAGTCTCGTGCTGGTCGCGCTCGCCCTGGACCGCGTGGTGGGGGGCCTGGCGCCCGACGTGCCGCGGCTCGCCCGCGGGCTCGGCGCGCTGCTGCTGCTGCTCTTCGCCCGGAACCCCCAGGGCTACGTCGCCTGGGGCGGCCACCCGACCACACTGGCGACGGCGCTGGCCTTCTTCGTCGCGGCCGAGATGCCGGCCCTGGTCGGGCCGCGCGACGCGATCCGCGCGGCGCGGCTGGGAATGGTCGCGGCCGGCGTCGCCCTCACGCATCTGATTCCGGTCGTGACGGCCGCCTACGTGCTCCCGGTACTGGCCGCCTGGCATCTGGCGCGGGCACGGCCCGTGCTGCGCCCGGCGGTGGCCAACGCCGCCGTGGCCGGGCTGGTCGGGCTCGGGCTCATGCTCCCGTATGCGGTGCTGGCCGCTCGCACGCCGAGACCGGACGTGCTCGACTGGGCGCGGGCGTGGATCCGGGGGGAGATGGACCAGGGGGGCTTTCTCGCGATGCTGCCGCTGGGCCCGTCGCGGCGATACTACGCGGCCTTTCCGTTCTGCGTGTACGTCTTCGTCGGCCTGGGGCCGATCCTCGTCACGACGGCCTGGATCGTCCAGGCCGTGCGGCGGCGCCGGGCGGCCGCGGTGCCCGCGCTCCTCGTGATCGGCGCGGTGGCCGTCCTCCATCTGGCGCCCATCGGGGAGTTCCTGCCCCTGTGGCGGGTGCTCTATCCGAGCCGCACCGCGCTGTTCCTGCTGGTCCCGGCGGCGCTGGCCGGGGCGCACCTGCTGGCGGGGTTGGCGGCCCGACCGCGACTGGCGTGGGGCGCGGCCGCGGTGCTCGGGGCGGCGGCGCTGGTCCAGGGCATCCCGCCGCCGTCGGGCGCCGGGTCCGGCGACGCGGGGCTCGGCTGGAGCGCGTTCTGGCACACGTACCGCGACCGGACGCATCACGCCGTCGGCCCCGACGATCTGGCCGTCATCGAGTGGATCCGGGATCACACGCCGCCGGCCGCGGTGATCGGAACCAACGGGCACGATGGGGGGCCGCTCATCCCCGCGCTGGCCCACCGGAAGGTCACGCGCCCGCACTACCCGTTCTTCTGGTACCGCCCGGAGTTCGAGGCGTGGCTCTCGCAGGCGCGACCGGATTACATCTTCGTGGGCACCCGCCCGACCAACCGGAGCCGCCCGGAGTTCACCGCCACCGATCTCGATCGCCGCGCCGACGTCACCCTGGTCGTCGCCCGGGGCGCGGCGCGGCTTTACCGCGTGCACCGCTAG
>DASYQW010000196.1 GCA_036005065.1 Candidatus Methylomirabilota bacterium
CGGCCCGTGCCGGATCCTGGGCGCCGTCACCGAGCCCCACGCGGGCGCGCCGGGGGCTGACGGCGCTCGGGCTCGCCGCGGAGCCGCCCCCCGCCGGGCGTCGTCGTCGCGGCCGTCTCGTCGGCCTGCCCCGGGCCCGGCACCCCGCGCCGGCGCGGCTCGTGATCCGCCTGCGGGCCCGCCGGGGGCCGCTCCGCCCGCCCCTCGCCCCAGCAGTCGGGGCCGTGGCGGTGTCCCGCCCGGGCGCGCTACCCTCCTACGACCCGTTCGACCCGGATCGGTGGTGGCAGGACGGGAAGATGGCGCTCCAGGTCGCCAACGAGTACGGCAAGCTCGCGGCGAGCTTCCTCACTTTCCTCGCTCAGTGAGCCGTAAAGACAAACGCCGGGCTTGGCCCGCGCGTCCACACCTGGCAACCCGACGGTCCGCTCCGAGCGGCGGCTTGGCCGCCGCAACCGAAGGGGGGGTATCGGGGGGGTCTTCCGAGACCCCCCCGAATGACCTAGTGAGCGAGGTAGAGGATCATCGTCACGGTGGCGGCCCACAACGCGACGTCCACCAGGAGCGCGCGGTCCGTCAGGAGGTGCTCGGACGGGTTCCCGCCCAGATCCCGGCGGTAGAGCAGGTAGAGGTAGCGGAAGATGCCGTACAGCACGAACGGGATCGTCAGCGGGAGTCGGGTCGTCCCCAGCCGCGCGGCGGTCTCCGGCGCGACGGTGTAGAGCGCGTACGCCATCAGGGTCGAAGCCGTCACCACCGCGATCATCTGGTCCAGGAGCTGGGGGGAGTATTCCTCCAGGATGGGCCGGTGGCCGGCGGCGCCGCCCTCCAGGGCGAGGAGCTCGTGGCGCCGCTTGCCGAAGGTCAGGAACAGGGCCAGCAGGATCGTGCAGAGCAGAAGCCAGTGAGAGAACTCGGCATCGATGACCACGACCCCGGCCAGCGCGCGGAGCACGAACCCGGCCGCGATCATCAGGGCGTCGACGATGACCAGATGCTTGAGCCCGGCCGAGTACGCGGTCAGGAGCGTCGCGTAGGCGAGCGCCACCCACCCGAGGCGCGCGGACAGGGCGAAGGCTCCGACGATCGCGAGGGCGCCGAGCCCCACCCCGATGCCCAGGGCCAGATCGGTGGAGAGCCGCCCGGCCGCGACCGGGCGGTGGCGTTTCTGGGGGTGGGTGCGGTCGCGGTCGGCGTCGAGCACGTCGTTGACGAGGTACGTGCTGCCCGACAGCACGCAGAAGAGGACGAAGGCGAGCAGCACACGCAGGACCAGCCCGGGCCGCTGGAAGCTCTGCGAGAAGATCAGGCCGGCGAAGACCAGGAAGTTCTTGGTCCACTGCTGCGGCCGGAGAGAGACGACGAGATCGGCGAGCACGCGACCCGGCGCGGCGGTCTGTTCTAGGCCGAGAAGGCCGCGACTGTCCGCCGGAGACCCTCCGTGAAGCTGATGCTCGGCGTGTAGCGGAGACGCTCCCGGGCCCGCGTCACGTCGGCCTGGGTATCCCGGACGTCGCCGGCCCGGGGCGGCGTGTGGCGCGCCGACAGCCGCCGGCCGAGGATCTCCTCGATCCCCCGGGCAATGTCCAGCACCGAGAGCCGGTCCCCGCAGGCGACGTTGAAGACCTCGCCGCCGACCCCCGGGGCCTCCGCCGCGGCGAGGTTGGCCTCGACGACGTTGGCGACGTAGGTGAAGTCACGGGTCTGCTTGCCGTCTCCGTGCACCTCGAGGGGCTCGCCGCGGAGGGCGGCCTGGATGAACCGCGCCACCACCGCGGCATACTCGGACTGGGGGTCCTGGCGCGGGCCGAACACGTTGAAGTAGCGCAGGGAGACCGTCTCCAGGCCGTAGTGCAGGGCGAAGTTGGCGCAGTAGTGCTCGCCGATCAGCTTGGACGCGCCGTAGGGCGAGATCGGCTGCGGCCGCATGTCCTCCCGAAGCGGCAGGACAGGCTGGTTCCCGTAGACGGCGGAGGAGGACGCGAAGACGAGCCGGCGGACGCCAGCCGCCCGGGCCGCCAGGAGCAGTCGCATGGTCCCCGTCACGTTGACGTCGTGGTACGCGAACGGATCGTCGATGGACTTGGGGACCGACCGGAGCGCCGCCTGGTGAAAGATCACGTCGACGCCGGTCACGGCCCGCTCGAGCAGGGCGGAATCGCGGAGGTCGCCGGCCAGCACCTGGAGGTTCGGGTGATCCGGCAGGAACTCGCGCCGGCCGCTCGAGAAGTCGTCCAGGACGCGGACGGACCGCCTTCGGGCGAGGAGCGCCTCGGTCAGATGCGAGCCGATGAAGCCTGCGCCGCCGGTGACGAGGGCGTGCCCGGCACCCACCCTAGATCGTCGGGGGGGTCTCGGAAGACCCCCCCGACACCCCCCCATCGGTTGCGGCAGCAAAGCCGCCGCCCGGAAACCGTCCGCAGCCAAGAATCCTGGGGCGCCCGCTTCCCATTAGTCCGACAGCACCCTACTGCCGCCCGGTCTCGCGCAGGAAGCTGATGACGCGGGTGAGGGTCTCGTCGAGCGCGACCTGGGGTCGATAGCCGACGGCCCGCTCCGCCTTTCCGATGGCCGGCACGCGGCGGCGGAGATCTTCGAATCCCGGCTGGTAGGCTTCCTGGTACGGCACGTACACGATCGGCGACGCGCTGCCCGTGAGCGCCCGGACCCGCTCCGCCAGCTCGGTGATGGTCACCTCTTGAGCGCTGCCCACGTTGAACACCTGCCCGGCCACCTCCGAGCTCAGCGCCAGCGCGATGGTCGCCCGGACGGCGTCCTCGACGTCCGTGAAGCACCGCGACTGCCGGCCGTCTCCGTACACCGTGATGGGCTGCCCGTCGAGCGCCTGCCGGACGAAGCGCGGCACCACCATGCCGTAGCGTCCCGTCTGCCGCGGCCCGACGGTGTTGAAGAACCGGATGATGACGACAGGGAGCCCGCGCTCCTGGTGATACGCGAGGCCCAGGAACTCGTCGATCGCCTTGGAGCACGCATAGCTCCAGCGGCTCTTGGTGGTCGGCCCGAGGAGGCGGTCGTCCTCCTCGCCGAGCGGCACCTGATCGTTCTTGCCGTAGACCTCCGAGGTCGAGGCGAGCACGACGCGCGGCCGCCGGTGGGCCGCCGCTCGCAGGACGACCTCGGTGCCCACGATGTTGGTGGCGATGGTCTCGACCGGCCGCTCGAGGATCAGCCGGACGCCGACCGCGGCCGCCAGGTGGTAGACCACGTCGGCCGCGTCCACGAGCTTCTGGACCAGGGCCTCGTCGGTGACCGAGCCGAGGGTGAGGGCGAACCGGGGATGGCCCTGAACAGCCTTGACGTTCTCGAGCCGGCCCGTCGAGAGGTCGTCCAGGACGGCCACCTCGTGGCCGGCAGCCAGGAGCGCCTCGGTGAGGTGGGACCCGATGAAACCCGCGCCGCCGGTGACCAGTGCCTTCATCGAGAGATGACCGCCCGGCGCCCGCCTACAGGGCCGCGCGCATGCGGCCCGGCATCACAGGCGGACCACCTTGTCCCGACCCGCCTTCACGTCGCGGGTGGCGTTCCGGGTATCGAAGACAAGCGGCGCGTGCTCCACGATCCAGTCGTAGTTGTAGCTCGCGTGATCGGTGTGGACCACGACGCAATCGACGCCGGCCAGGGTGTCGACGGTCAGCGGCACCGATTCGAGCCGGGTCTCCCCCGCCACCAGGTGCGGGATCAGGGGGTCGTGATACGCGACAGCGACCCCGTGCTCGCCGAGCAGCTCCAGCACCTTGAGCGCGGGCGAATTGCGCACGTCGGCGACATTCCGCTTGAAGGTGACCCCCAGGAGCAGGACCCGGGTCTCCAGCACCCGCTTCCCCTGCCGGCTCAGGAGGCGCAGGAGCTTCTGCACCACGAAGTACGGCATGTTGGCGTTGACCTCGGCCGCCAGCGTGATGAAGTTCGTGTAGAAGTCGTACTCCTTCGCTTTCCAGGCGAGATAGACCGGGTCGACGGGAATGCAGTGGCCCCCCACCCCCGGTCCCGGCTGGAAGCTCATGAAGCCGAACGGCTTGGTGGCGGCCGCCTCCACGACTTCCCAGACGTTGATCCGCATCCGGTCGCAGAGCATCGCCAGCTCGTTGACGAGGGCGATGTTCACGTTCCGGAAGATGTTCTCGAGGAGCTTCGCCGTCTCGGCCACCCGCGGGGATGACACCGGCACCACCTTGACCACGACCTTCTCGTAGAGG
>DASYQW010000197.1 GCA_036005065.1 Candidatus Methylomirabilota bacterium
CCTGACGCCACGAGTGTCCGCCGGCGCGTCCGGGTAAGCGGAAGCTGAGGACGACCCTGGCATGCGTTGAGGAGCGCTCCGAGCGGCGGCTTCGCCGCCGCCACGACGGGGGGGCATGGGGGGGTCTTCCGAGGGTAACAATATACTTGACTAACCCCGCCCGCCCTGCTACACTTCGGGCATGGACACATCACGGCCCGCTCCCGCGACCCTGCTAGAAGCCATTCGCATCTTTGCCGACACCGACACCTGCCAAGACTTCTTGGCGCGGTTGCGGTGGCCGAACGGCGTCACCTGCCCGACCTGCGGCAGCGCTGAGGTGATCTATCTCGCTACCTACCGCCGCTGGAAATGCCGGACCAAGCATCCGCGTCAGCAGTTCTCCATCAAGGTCGGGACGATCTTCGAGGATTCGCCCATCGGGCTCGACAAGTGGCTGCCTGCGCTCTGGATGATCGTAAATGACAAGAACGGAATTAGCTCTTACGAAGTGGCCCGCGCGCTCGGTGTGACTCAGAAAACCGCGTGGTTCATGGGCCACCGACTCCGGCTCGCTATGCAGCGGGGCAGCGTTCTCAAGCTGCGGGGCGAGGTTGAAGTCGACGAGACCTTCATCGGCGGCAGCGCCCGCTTCATGCACAAGGGGAAGCGCGCCGCGAAGATCAAGGGTGCCACTGGCGCGGTCGGCAAGGTTGCCGTCATGGGGCTGCTGGAACGCCATGGGCCGGATGGACATAGCCGCGTGACTACCAAGATCGTCCCGAATATCCGTCGCGCGACCCTGGCTCCGCATGTGCGCGCGCACGTCGAGCCCGGGGCCGATGTGTTCACCGATGCGCTCTCCTCGTACAACGATCTGAGCCACGACTACACCCACCAGGTCATTGACCACGCTGAGTCTTATGTGCGCGGGAAGGTTCACACCAACGGGCTCGAAAACTTCTGGAGCCTGCTGAAGCGCGCCATCAAGGGTACCTACGTCAGCGTCGAGCCGTTCCATCTGTTCCGGTACCTGGACGAGCAGGCATTTCGGTACAACGCGCGGCGCACCAATGATGCGACCCGGTTTCTTCGCGTGCTGGCATCCATTGTGGGAAAGCGTCTGACCTACAAGCATCTGATCGGCGACGGGCTGCCGGCCGCGCCTGCTACGACGTGACGGCCGCATGCGTCCACGCCAGCGAAGGGGGAGACGATGAGCGAGCACGCGGCGAAACCGCCGCCTGAACCGACGCCATACGAGCGATTCGTTGAGGCCACCAAGCGCGTGCTCTCCGTCCCGAAGAAAGACGTCGAGAAGGCCATGCGCCAGTGGCGACGACGACGGCAGCGCAAGCAAGGGCGCTGAGCCCCGCCCTTAGCGCCACCGTCGGCGCAGCTCTTCCGGTGCAGTCTTGATCCGCACTCTCATCGTGGTTTCGTCAAACAGCACAATGCGCTCGCGAGCTATAGGCTCCAAGCGACCCGTGACATAGTCGAGTAAAGCATCTCTGCCCTCGGTTTCGGTTCTTCGGTAACAAGCATGGGCCAACAGATCCGCCGCCTGTAAACCACCAACCCCCACCTTGCTTTTGAATGCTAGGTCTCCTAGTTGGCGACGGATGGGCGGCAGCCCATGGCGTAATGCTTTCTGAAAATACCTCGTCGCATACGGCGCAAACTGGTCTTGTCGGTCAAATATGAAATGCAACTTAAATCCTGGCCTCCGAATGCTCAGCAGCCCAAGCGCGAGGCACTCGATAAAGCCAACGAAGTAGGGCTTGGCTGGCGCGCCAGGAAATGACAACTTGCCGGATGGCTGCAAAAATGAGGCGCCGGTCAGATATCTGCGCTCGACCTCGGGTAGGCGGTTGAACGCTTGAACATCAATCACAGTCCCAATTGGTTGAATGCGGCTGCCGGTAACAACATCCAAGATCTTGTCGAGGTACTCTTGGGCTTGCTCGTCAGTCCATCCCGCGTAAGGCTTGATGCGGTGTCCTTGTTCATCGCGAGCAAAGAACCGCTTCCCATGGAAAACGGTCCCGCCGGTCGCCGATTGCCAACGTTCTTCAAAGAGTTGCCACTCTCTAGAGCTCGCTATGAAGCCGACAACAACACAGTACGCAGCCCCGCGATGAATCCCGCTCTCATCGCAGTAGGCTTCGAGGATTCTTACTACGGCAGCCAACTTCTCCTCACCACGCGGGTGCATCATCCATACAAGCCAGTGTCCGAAAGCACCGGGTCGGTCCAAGTTCCAGGGTGCCCCCTTCGGCCAGGATGATTCGAGCGGCGCCCGGCTCATGGCCGGCTCCGCCGGGATAGGTCAGGCCAAGGTAAGTCGTCATCCGAGCCACCGCCCGATTCCCCGTCCGCCCCGTCCCCATCGCTGGTAGAATTCTGACCGGAGGGGGGTGGGTTAGTCAAGTATGTTGTTGCCCTTCCGAGACCCCCCCGAAGTGACCTAGAGTCCGAGATAGGCCTCCTTGATGTAGGGATCTTCGAGCAACTGTCGAGCCGAACCCGCCGTGACGATGCGCCCCGTCTCCAGGACGTAGCCGTGGTGGGCGATCCGGAGGGCCTGGTGGACATTCTGTTCGACGAGCAGCACCGTCAGGCCTTCCCGGTTCACGGTGACGATGGCCTGGAACAGCTCGGTGACGACGAGCGGCGCCAGGCCGAGGGACGGCTCGTCCAGCATGAGGAGCCGCGGCCGCGCCATCAGCGCGCGCCCGATCGCCAGCATCTGCTGCTCTCCGCCGGAGAGCGTGCCGGCGAGCTGTCCGGGCCGCTCGCGGAGGCGGGGGAAGAGCGTGAACACCCGCTCCAGACTTTCGGCGAGGCCCGCACGGGCCCGCGCGGGGAAGGCCCCGAGCTCGAGATTTTCCCGTACGCTCATCCCGGGCCAGAGCCGCCGGCCCTCGGGAATGTGACCGATGCCGAGCGCCACGATGGCGTGGGGCGCGAGCGCCGTCACGTCCCGGCCGTCGAAGCGGATGCGGCCCTCCCGGGGCCGGATGAGCCCTGAGATGGCCCGGAGGGTCGTGGTCTTGCCGGCGCCGTTGGCGCCGAGCAGCGTCACGATGCGGCCGGCCGGCACGACGAAGTCGACGCCCCAGAGCGCCTGGACGTCCCCGTGGGTCACCTGGAGACCGGCGACCTCGAGCATGGGAGCGGCGTCAGGATACGCCGCGCTCTCGGCAGCCGTCAACGGATCGACGTCGTAGTTTGACTTCATCGGCGGACGACGGCTAAAATGAAGGCGTTTTCGAGCGCGTACCTTGCCGTGTGCCCTGGGCCCGAGCCAGATGGCCCCCCGGGAGGCGCCCGGAACCCCGAAAACCGAGAGGGCAAGGCCACTCCCAAGACGGTCAGCCTATGCGGGTCCAGGAACATCTCGATCGCCAGTCCCGAGCCGCTCTCAGCGCGCAGGCGCTCCTCCTCGCCGTGCTGGCCGCGCACATACACGACCCACGCTCGTCTGAGGAGGTGCCTCCGTCATGAAGGTGCTCGTCCTGATCAAGCAGGTGCCGGATACCGCCACCCAGGTCAAGGTCAGCGCCGACCCGCGCCGCATCGACACGACGGGCATCACGTGGATCGTCTCTCCCTACGACGAGTTCGCCATCGAAGAGGCGCTGCGGATCAAGGAGAAGCGCGGGCAGGGAGAGGTGGTCACGGTCACACTCGGCCCCGATCGGGCCAAGGAGGCGCTGCGCTCCTGCCTGGCCATGGGGGCGGACCGCGGCATCCACGTCAACGATCCCGCGTTCGAAGGCGCCGATACCCTCCTGGCGGCTCGCGTGCTCGCCGCCGTGATCACGCGCGAGCAGCCCCAGCTGGTCCTGACGGGCCGGCAGGCGATCGACGACGACATGGGGGCGGTCGGCGCGCAGGTGGCCGAGCTCCTGGGCTGGCCGTGTCTGTCGTGGATCATGGAGGAGGCGATCGCCGACGACGGGTCGAAGGTGCGCGCCGGCCGTCAGGTCGAGGGCGGGCTCGAGCTCTTCGACCTCCCGCTGCCGTGTCTCCTCACCGCTCAGAAGGGGATCAACGAGCCGCGCTACCCGACCCTGAAGGGGATCATGGGCGCCAAGAAGAAGGAGATCAAGGAGCTCAAGGCCGCCGACCTCGGGCTCGGGGAGGTCGCCCCGGAGCTGGAGGTCGTCACGCTCGAGGCGCTGCCACCCCGCCCGCCAGGGCGCATCCTGACGGGAGACCCCAAGGACATGGCCCGCGAGCTCGTGCGCGCGCTCCGGGAAGACATCAAGGTCGTCTAGGAAGGGAGCCGAACCTCCCATGGCTGGCGCATTCTGGTGCCTGGTCGAGGATGACCGGCAGGGCCGCCCGAAGAAGGTGACGGCGGAGGTGCTCGGAGAAGCGGGCCGCCGGGCCAAGGAGCTGGGGGCCGGGGTCGAGGCCGTCTGGCTGACCGACCAGGCGGCGGAAGACGGGCTCCGGCAGCTCGCGGCCTGGGGTGCTGCGCGCGTCTGGCTCTGGGAGGATGCGGCTCTGGCCCCCTACCGGGGCGAGGTCTGGGCGCCGGTGGTCGCCGAGCTGGCCGGAAAGGAGGCGCCGCGGGCGATCTGGGGGGCGGTGACGAGCCGGCAGCGGGAGTTCGTGGCGCGGCTGGCGGCCCGGCTCGGGGTGGGGCTGGCGGCCGACTGCGTGGGCTTCGGCCTGACCGACGGCCAGCTGGTCGCGACCCGTCCCGTGTACGCCGGCAAGCTCCTGTCGAAGGTGCGCTGGAAGCGGACGCCGTGGCTCGCGACCTTGCGGCCCAACGTGTTCCGGGTCGCCGAGGCGGACGAGAGCCGAACGCCCGCGGTCGAGCGTCCGGCGCTCAGCGTGCCCCAGGGCGGCAGCACCTTCGTGGAGCGGCGCGAGGAAGCCCAGACGGGCCTGCCCGAGCTGACCGAGGCCGAGATCGTCGTCTCCGGCGGCCGAGGGCTCAAGGGCCCGGAGAACTTCGTCCTCCTCGAGGAGCTGGCCCAGGTCCTCGGCGCGGCGGTGGGGGCGTCCCGCGCGGCCGTGGACGCCGGATGGCGGCCGCACCGGTTCCAGGTGGGGCAGACGGGGCGCACGATCTCGCCCAAGCTCTACATCGGCTGCGGGATCTCGGGGGCGATCCAGCACCTGGCGGGAATGCGCACCTCCAAGGTGATCTGCGCCGTCAACAAGGACCCCGAGGCGCCGATCTTCAAGATCGCCGACTTCGGCCTGGTCGGCGACCTCTTCGAGGTCGTCCCCTTGCTCCGAGAGGAATTCAAGAAGCTCAAAGAGAAGGGGTAGGAGCCGGGCGGACACGTATGAAGCTAGAGCTGACCGAAGAGCAAGAGATGATCCAGACGCTCGCGCGAGACTTCGCCGAGCAAGAGGTGAAGCCTGTCGCCTCCGAGTGCGATCGAGCGGCCCGGTTTCCCCACGCCACCGTCAAGCGGATGGGCGAGCTCGGCCTCATGGGCATCGCCATTCCCGAATCCCGGGGCGGCAGCGGGGCCGACACGACCTCCTACGTCCTCGCCCTCGAGGAAGTGGCCGTCGCCTGCGCCTCCCACGCGGTCGTGATGTCGGTCAACAACTCGCTGGTGTGCGACCCGATCCACCGGCACGGCAGTCCCGAGCAGCACGAGCGCTTCCTGGCCCCGCTCGCCTCCGGCAAGGGCCTGGGCTGCTTCGCCCTGACGGAGCCCCAGGCCGGCTCCGATGCCACCAACCAGGCCACCCTGGCCCGCCGGGACGGCGACCATTACGTGCTCGGCGGCCGCAAGATCTTCGTCACCAACGGCCGGGAGTCCACCGTGGCTCTCGTGTTCGCCCAGACCGACCAGGCCAAGGCCCATCACGGCATCTCGGCATTCCTCGTCGAGAAGGGCACACCCGGCTTCCTGGTCCCGAAGGTCGAGGACAAGCTCGGGTTGCGAGCCTCCGACACCGCCGAGTTCGTCTTCGAGGAGTGCCGGGTCGCGGCCGCCAATCGGCTCGGCGCCGAGGGGGAGGGGTTCCGGATCGCCATGAAGGCCCTCGACGGCGGTCGGATCGGGATCGCCGCCCAGGCCGTCGGCATCGCTCGGGCCGCGCTCGAAGCCTCGGTGGCCTACGCGAAAGAGCGGAAGTCGTTCGGGGTGGCGATCGGCCAGCACCAGATGATCCAGTGGATGCTGGCCGACATGGCCACGGCGGTGGACGCCGCGCGGCTCCTGACCTGGCGGGCGGCGACGCTCAAGGACCAGGACAAGCCCTTCGGGACCGCTTCGTCGATGGCCAAGCTCTTCGCCTCCGAGATGGCCATGCGGGTGACCACCGACGCCGTGCAGGTCCACGGCGGCTACGGCTACATCAAGGAGTACCCGGTGGAGCGGTTCTTCCGGGACGCCAAGATCACCCAGATCTACGAAGGCACGTCCCAGATCCAGCGGCTGGTGATCGCCCGGTCCGTGCTGGGGCCCAAGTGAGGGAACGGATGGAGAACGCCAGCCCACGATCCGGCGACGACAAGGCGCGGTGGGAGCGCGAGACGGCGGCGCCCTTCATCGCGAAGGCGCCGGAGCGGAAGCCCGACTTCGAGACCATGGCCGGGCTTCCGGTCGAGCGGCTCTACACGCCGGCCGATCTCGGCGAGTGGCGGTACGAGGAGCGTCTCGGGTTCCCCGGCGAGTTCCCCTTCACCCGGGGCGTCTACCCGACCATGTACCGCGGGCGGCCCTGGACCATGCGGATGTTCGCCGGGTTCGGGCGCCCCGAGGACACGAACCGGCGCTTCAAGTACCTCCTCGAGCAGGGGCAGACGGGCCTCTCGACCGCGTTCGACATGCCGAGCCTCATGGGATACGACGCCGATCACCCCCGGGCGCGGGGCGAGGTGGGGCGGGAAGGCGTGTCGGTCTCCACGCTGGAGGACATGGAGCGACTCTTCGAGGGAATCCCGCTGGATCGCGTGACCACCTCGATGACGATCAACTGCACGGCGTCGATCGTGCTCGCCATGTACCTGGCGGTGGCCGAGAAGCAGGGGGTGCCCTGGACGAAGGTGGACGGCACCATCCAGAACGACATGCTGAAGGAGTTCAGCGCCCAGAAGGAATGGATCTGCCCGCCCGAGCCCGCGGTCCGGATCGTGGTGGACATGATCGAGTTCTGCATGAACGACGTGCCGAAGTTCCATCCCGTCTCGATCTCCGGCTACCACATCCGGGAGGCGGGGGCCACCGCGGTGCAGGAGCTGGCCTTCACCCTGGCCGACGGCATCGGCTACGTCGAGGCATGCGTCAAGCGGGGGCTCGACCCGAACCGCTTCGGGCCCCAGCTGTCGTTCTTCTTCGACATCCACTCGGACTTCTTCGAGGAGATCGCCAAGCTGCGGGCGGCGCGCCGCCTGTGGGCCGCGATCATGAAGGAGCGCTTCGGCGCCACCGACCCCCGAGCGATGCTCCTGCGCACCCATACCCAGACCGCGGGCGTCTCCCTCACCGCCCAGCAGCCGCTCAACAACATCGCGCGGGTGGCCATCCAGGCCCTGGCCGCCGTGCTGGGGGGCGCCCAGTCGCTGCACACGAATTCCTACGACGAGACCTGGGCCCTGCCCACCGAGGAAGCGGTCACGGTGGCGCTCCGGACGCAGCAGATCATCGCCGAGGAGACCGGGGTCACCCACACGGTGGATCCCCTCGGGGGCTCGTACTTCGTGGAGGCCCTCACCGACCGGATGGAGGCCGAGGCCTGGCGGCTGATCCGGCGGATCGACGAGCTGGGCGGGATGATCCGGGCGCTGGAGGTCGGCTTCCCCCAGCAGGAGATCGCGGACTCGGGCTACCGGACCCAGCTCCAGGAGGACGCCGGCCAGCGGGTCGTGGTCGGCGTGAACCGGTACGTCCAGGCCGAGGAGAAGCCGATCCACTACCTCCGCATCGACGAGCAGCTCGAGCGCGAGCAGATGGAGCGCCTGCGGGCCGTCAGGGCGCGGCGGAACCCGGGCGAGGTCCAGCGGCACCTGCGGCGCCTGGCCGACGCCTGCCGCGATCGGACGAACCTCATGCCGGCGCTGGTCGAGGCGGTGAAGGCGTACGTCTCGCTGGGGGAGATCTCGGACGTCTACCGCCAGGCGCTGGGGCGGTACCAGGAGCCCATCATCTTCTGAGACGGAGGGCGCCGCGATGGAGCGCACACGGGTCGCTGTGATCGGTCTCATGCTGGGGGCGGCGCTGGCCGGGCCGCCGATCAGCCACGCCGACGTGATCCACCTCGTGAATGGCAACCGACTCCAGGTGGACGGGTGGAAGGACGCCGGAGACGCCATCGAGTTCCTGAGCGGCGGCGGCATCGTCCGCATCGGGAAGCAGGAGATCCAGAAGATCGACGGCAAGGCGATGCGGGGCGACTTCAAGATGTCCTCGGCGCCGCCCGGCGCCAGCGCGGCGCCGGCCCCGGGTCCCGCGGCGGCCAAGCAGCTCGCGGAGCTGCTCAAGCAGGGCGAAGGCCTCCTGGCCCAGACCGTCCTCTCGCCGGTCGAGAAGGCGGGAGCGCTCCGGCGGCTCTCCGACAAGTGGCGAGAGGTCGAGGTGCCCGATACGCTGAAGGATGCCCACGCCAAGGGACAGCAGGCCTGGCAGGGCCTGGCCGAGGCGACCGCCTCGGGCGAGGCCGCCTCGCCCGAGGCCAAGGCGCGGGTCGAGAAGGCGAAGACCGACCTGCAGGCCGTGCAGGACGAGGTCAAGAAGGCCACCGGCGAGCCGAGCTGAGGGGATGAGCAGCGACTGCGTCTTCTGCAAGATTCGGGACGGGCAGATCCCGTCGACCAGGGTCTACGAGGACGAGCGGACGCTCGCCTTCATGGACATCAACCCGGTCAACGAGGGGCACTGCCTGGTCGTGACGCGGGCCCACGCCGCGACCCTCTTCGAGGCAGCCGAGGCCGACCTCCAGGCGGCCATCGCGACGGCCCGGCGCGTCGCCCTGGCGATCCGGCAGGCACTCCACCCGGACGGCCTCAACCTCCTCCAGGCGAACGGCGCCGCCGCCTTCCAGTCGGTGCCCCACTTCCACCTCCACCTGATCCCGCGCTGGGCGAACGACGGCAAGGGCTTCGACTGGAAGCTCGTCCCCGGCGACCGGGGGCGGATCCAGGCGGTCGCGGACAAGATCCGGGGCGCGCTCGGAGCCTGACCGATGGCGGGGCCGGCCGAGCGGAAGATTCGCGTGCTGGTCGGCAAGCCGGGCCTCGACGGGCACGACCGCGGCGCCAAGATCGTGGCCCGGGCCCTCCGCGACGCCGGCATGGAGGTGATCTACACGGGGCTTCACCAGACCCCGGAGCAGATCGTGGCGACGGCGATCCAGGAAGACGTCGACGCGATCGGGCTCTCGGTGCTGTCGGGCGCCCACAACTACCTCTTCGGGCGGGTCGTGGAGCTGTTGCGGGACAAGGGCGTGGACGACGTGGTGATCTTCGGCGGGGGGATCATCCCGCCGGAGGACATCGAGCGCCTGAAAGCGATGGGGGTCAAGGAGCTCTTCACGCCCGGCACCTCGACCCAGGACATCGTCAAGTTCGTCCGCGAAACGGTCCGCCCGGTCCGGGCCTGAGAGCCGGCAAGGTGGCCGAGGGCCGGCTTCGGAGCTGCGAATGATCCTGCGGCTGACGATCGGGATCCTGTTCCTGGTGCTGGCCGCCGAGGAGTTCTTCCGGGCGGGGCCGGCCGCGGCCGAGCTCGTGCGGAAGCCGGGGGAGATCGTGGACGCGCTCCTTTCGGGCGACGGCAGCGTGGGGCCGTGGCTGCTGGCCGCCTATGGGGTGCTGATGCTGGTGCGGGCCTGGGCGTACCGGCCGCCGGGCCGCTGACCAGCGCAGCCCGTGGTCCTCGGTCGTCAGTGAGGGCAGGGTGGACTTCGAGCTGACCGAGGAGCAGACGCTGGTCCGCCGGACCGCGCGGGAGTTCGCGGAGGGCGAGGTCGCGCCCGTCATCGCGCGCTTCGACGAGGCGGAGGAGTTCCCGGCCGAGCTCATCCGGAAGCTCGGCGAGCTCGGGTTCCTGGGCGCCCTGGTCCCCGCCGAGTACGGCGGCGCCGGTCTCGACTACGTCTCCTACGCGGTGGTGGTCGAGGAGCTCTCCCGCATCGACGGCTCGATCGGCATCACCATGTGGGCGCACAACTCGCTCTGCACGAACCACATCCACATGTTCGGGACCGAGGCCCAGCGGCAGAAGTACCTCCCGTCCCTCTGCCGGGGCGAGACGCTGGGCGCCTGGGGGCTCACCGAGCCGGGCTCCGGCTCCGACGCGGCCGGCATGAAGACGGTCGCCGTCGAGGACGCGGACGCCTATGTCCTCACCGGCTCCAAGGCGTTCATCACCAACGGCAGCGTGGGGGCGACCGCGGTCGTCATGGCCCGGACCGATCCGGCCGCCGGAGCCCGGGGGGTCTCGGCCTTCATCCTCGAGCGAGGCATGCCGGGGTTCCGCGCGGGCCAGCGGTACAGGAAGCTCGGGCTCCACGCCTCCGACACGGCCGAGCTGATCCTGGAGGGCGTGCGGGTGCCCCGGGGGAACCTGCTCGGGACGAAGAACGGCGGCTTCGCCGAGGTGAAGCGCGTCCTGGAGGGCGGGCGGATCGCCATGGCCGCCATGGCCGTCGGACTCGCCCAGGGGGCCCTGGATCAGGCCGTGAAGTATGCCAGCGAGCGTCAGGCTTTCGGCCGGCCCATCGCCGAATTCCAGGGGATCCAGGCCATGCTGGCCGACCTCGCCACCGAGGTGGAGGCGGCGCGCCTCCTCACGCTGCGCGCGGCCTACGGGAAGGACCGCGGCCGTCCCGTCATGAAGGAGGCGTCGATGGCCAAGGTCTTCGCCTCCGAGGTCGGGATGAAGTGCGCCACCAAGGCTGTGCAGATCCACGGCGGCTACGGGTACATCCGGGAGTTCCCCATCGAGCGCTTCTTCCGCGACGTGAAGCTCTGCGAGATCGGCGAGGGAACCTCCGAGGTGCAGCGGATGGTGATCGCTCGCCACCTCCTGGAGTCGCGGTAGGGCATTTCGGGGGGGTCTCGGAAGACCCCCCCGATACCCCCCCGTCGTGGCGGCGGCGAAGCCGCCGCTCGGAGCACTCCTCGATGCACCACGCGCTCGCTGGTCGGCGCCGGGTCGGATCACTCCGACATACGGCTAGGATCTCGGAGGGGATCTCTGCCCCCCTTCCGACGGCCCTCGCCGAACGGATCGGGCCTGAATTCGGTGATGCCTGACCTGGCCGAGCTCGTGACCCAGCTTCTGAACGGCGTCGTCCTGGGGCTCCTCTATGCCCTGATCGCCCTCGGGTTCATGCTCATCCTGGGCACGATGGAGGTGATCAACTTCACGCACGGGGTCCTCTTCGCCCTCGGCGGGTACCTGGCCCTCTCCCTCCAGCCGCACGTCGGGTGGTGGGGGGCGCTGATCCTGGCGCCGCTGGGCGTGGG
Organism: Candidatus Methylomirabilota bacterium; assembly: GCA_036005065.1. Lineage (NCBI taxonomy): Bacteria > Methylomirabilota (SeqCode) > Candidatus Methylomirabilota bacterium. The sequence goes on from DASYQW010000197.1 coordinate 11,435, forward strand.
CGTGGTGGGTCTCCTCCTGGAGCTGGGTGTCCGCCGGACCTACGGCAAGGACCCGCTCTTCGGCCTTCTCTTCACCTTCGGCGCGGCCCTGGCGCTGGAGGAAGTCATCCGGATCGTCTGGGGCCCTCGGGGCTACACGGTCGCCGCCCCGGCCTTCGTGGCCGGCCCCTTCCAGTGGGGCTTCCTCTTCTACTCCCGCTACCGGGTGCTGGTCGCGGTCCTGGCCCTTCTCCTCCTGGCCTTCGTGTGGTGGTTTCTCGAGCGGACGCCGTACGGCGCCATCATCAAGGCCGGCGCCCACGACAGCGAGATGGTCGTGGCGCTCGGGATCAACCTGCGCCGGATGCGGAACCTGGTGTTCGGGCTGGGCGCCGTCATGGCCGGCGTGGCCGGCGTCATCGCGGCGCCGATGTGGAGCCTCAAGCCCACGGTCGGCGCGGAGGCCGTCATGCCGGCCTTCATCGTGGTCGTGATCGGCGGGATCGGCTCCTTCTGGGGGGCGGTGGTCGGCGGCCTGCTCCTCGGCATGGTCAGCGGCCTCAGCAACCTGGTGGTCCCCCGGGGCTCTATCCTCGTGATGTATCTCCTGATGACCGTCGTCCTGCTCTGGCGCCCGCGGGGGCTCATGGGCCAGAAATCCATTTTGGAACTCTAACCCCGTGCGCGCGCTCAACCGCTGGGCTCCGCCGCCGATGCTGGCTCTGTTCGTCTTCTTCCTGGCGTTGCCGGCGGTCCTTCCGCGGTTCGGCTACACCTATCTCGGGACCGAGGTCATGATCTGGGCGATCTTCGCCCTCGGCTACAACCTCCTGCTCGGCTACACGGGCCTCCCGGCCTTCGGCCACGGCGCGTTCTTCGGCGTCGGCGCCTACTTCCTCGGGATGAGCCAGAAGTGGTGGACCGGCGGGCTCTGGTTACCGCTCCTGGTCGGCGTCGGGGGGACCGTCGTGTGCGGCGCCCTGGTGGGTCGCTTCGTGGCGCGGAAGCGGGGCATCTATTTCGCGCTCCTCACCATCGCGTTCGGGGTGATGTTCTGGTTCCTCGTCTTCGTCTTCGACACGTGGACCGGGGGCGAGGACGGCCTGACCGGGATCAGCCGGCTCGCCGTCGGCCTCCCGGGGGTCGGGTACCTGCCGCTCCGCGGGAACGTCGCCTTCTATTACTTCGTGTATGCCTGGTTCCTGGTCTCGACGGTGTGCCTCTGGCGGATCGTCAACTCGCCGTTCGGGCAGGTGATCCGAGCCATCAAGCAGAGCGAGGTGCGGGCGCGCGCCCTGGGATACGACACCGCGCGGTACAAGTGGGCGGTCTTCACCCTGACCTGTGTCTTCGCGGGCCTGGCCGGCGGGCTGTACGGGCTCGCCCGCTTCGGCGCCTTCCCCGAGCCGATGAGTCTCCAGCAGTCGGGTAACGTGGTCCTGATGTGTCTCATCGGGGGCGGCTTCGCGAGCTTCTATGGTCCGGTGCTGGGGGTGGTCGTCTTCCTGGTGCTCCGCGACCTCTTTTCGACCCTCACCGACCACTGGATGCTCCTCTACGGGCTCCTGTTCATGGGCGTCATCCTCTTCATGCCCGAGGGGATCATGGGGCTCGCCCAGCGGGTCCGGCGACCGACCGGCTTCCACGACACCACGGCCGGCCCGCTCCCGCTTCGGCCGCCGTCATGACGACGCCGGACGCGGTCCTCGAGACTCGCGGCCTGCGCAAGGCCTTCGGCGGCCACGTCGTCCTGGAGGACGTGAACCTGGCCTTCGCGGCCAACCGCCTCTCCGCGCTCATCGGCCCGAACGGCGCGGGCAAGACGACCTGCTTCAATCTCCTGAGCGGGCTGCTCGCGCCCGACCGAGGCCAGATCCGCTTCAAGGGCCGGGACATCACGCCACTCCCGCCCGACCGCCGAGCCCGCCTCGGGATCTGCCGCTCGTTCCAGATCCTCACCCTGTTCGACGACTACACCGTGCTGGAGAACGTCCGGGTCGCCGTTCCCGGCCTGCGGGCTCGCGGCTTCGATCTGTGGACCCCGGCGCCGGCGCTCAGCCAGGCGGAGGACAAGGCGGCCCGGATCATCCGGCTGATCGGCCTCGGCGGGCGGGAGCACGTGGCGGCCCGGTATCTTTCCTACGGCCAGCGCCGCCTGCTCGAGATCGGCCTCGCGCTGGCCGGTGAGCCGGAGGTCCTCCTCCTGGACGAGCCGACCAGCGGGCTGGGCGCCCGTCCGATGGAGACGCTGCGCGACCTGGTGAAGATGCTGTCCGCCGAGCTGACGATCGTGGTCATCGAGCACGACATGAACTTCGTCCTCTCCCTCTCGGACCACATCGCCGTGCTCCATCGGGGCACCGTCATCGCGGAGGGGCCGCCGGAAGCGGTCCGGGACAACGCGGAGGTACGCGAGGCCTATCTCGGCCGGCTCACCCCGGCGCCGGCGCGGTGATGGTCGACGCGGTCGCGGCGCCCCTCCTCGTCCTCGACGGTGTCAGCACCTTCTACGGGGATGCGCAGATCCTCAACGGGCTCACGCTCGCGATCGGAGCGGGGGAGACGGTGTGCCTCCTGGGCCGCAATGGCCGGGGCAAGACGACCACCATCAAATCGATTCTCGGGTTGGCGCCGGTGCGGAGCGGACGGATCCTCTTCGAGGGCACGGACATCACCCGGTTGCCGACGCACCTGATCGCCCGCCGGGGAATCGCCTGGGTGCCCGACAACCGGCGGATCTTTCCCACGCTCACGGTCGAGCGGAACCTCCAGATGGCGCTCAACCGCGCGCTGCCCCGGCACGACGGTGCCGATCGGTGGACCCTGCCCCGGGTCTATCGGCGCTTCCCGATCCTCGAGCGCCTCCGGCAGCGCGGCGGCGAGCACCTCTCCGGCGGCGAGGCCCAGCTGGTGGCGATCGCCCGGGCCCTCCTGATGCATCCCCGGCTGGTCCTGCTCGACGAGCCCTCGCAGGGGCTCGCTCCGAAGATCGTCGAGGACATCATGGCCGTCATCGGGGAGATGCGAGATGAGGGCATTGCGATCCTCCTCGTCGAGCAGAACTCGTCGATGGCCCTGAGCCTGGCCGGGCGCGCCTATGTCATCGAGGACGGGCGCATCGTGCACGCCGGTTCGGCCCGCGACCTCGAGGGTGACCCCGCCCTGCTCCATCGACTCCTGGCCCTCTGAGCGCCGCCACCCGCGCGCGGCCTTGCTCTCCGGCGGAAGCTGGGCTACAGTCCGGCCTACGCCATGGCCAAGCGCGACGTCGCCCGGCGAGTCGCTTCGCAGTGCCCTCTGGCGCGAGGATGACGTGAGCCCCGACACTCCTCCATCGGCCGGCGAAGTGTTCCGCCGGATCGCCGGCAACATCGCGCGCGTCATGCAGGGGCAGTCGGCGGCGATCCGGAAGCTCCTGGCCGCCTTCGCGAGCGGCGGTCACGTCCTGCTGGAGGACTACCCGGGGACCGGCAAGACCACGCTGGCCAAGACCCTGGCCCGCTCCATCGGGGCCAAGTTCCGGCGCATCCAGTTCACGCCGGACCTGTTGCCGTCGGACATCCTGGGGGTGTCGGTCTTCGACCAGCGCGACCAGGCCTTCCACTTCCACGAAGGCCCGATCTTCACCAACATCCTGCTGGGCGACGAGATCAACCGGGCCTCGCCCCGCACGCAATCCGCCCTGCTCGAGGCCATGGGCGAGGGTCAGATCAGCATCGAGGGCCAGACCTATCGGCTCGCCGAGCTCTTCTTCGTGATCGCCACCCAGAACCCGGTCGAGTTCCGGGGCACCTATCCGCTGCCGGAAGCCCAGATGGACCGCTTCGCGCTCCAGTTCGGCCTCGGCTACGTCGCGCCCGACGAGGAGGTGGCGATCCTGTCCGATCAGGAGAAGCGGCACCCGCTCGAGGACATCACCCCCTGCGTCACGCTGGAGGACGTGGTCCGGCTGCGCCAGCGGGTCACCGAGATCCGGGTGAGCGACGAGCTGAAGCGCTACATCGTCGACCTCGTGCGCGGGACGCGATCGGCACCCGGGATCCAGCTCGGCGCCAGTCCTCGCGCCTCGCTGGCGCTGATGAAGGTCGCCCAGGCGTTGGCCCTGCTGGACGGCCGGCCGTTCATCGCTCCCGAGCACATCCAGGAGGTCGCCGTCTCCGTCATCGCGCATCGGATGGTCGTCGACCCTCAGACACGCTTCGCCGGGACCACGGCGTCGCAGATCGTCGAAGACATCATGAAACGGATCCCGGTACCGGCCTAGGTGTGGGCCCGAGTAACCCGGCGCCGCCCACCGAGCGTGTGGTGCATCGAGGAGTGCTCCCAGCGGCGGCTTCGCCGCCGCCCACGACGGGGGAGCATCGGGGAGGTCTTCCGAGACCCCCCCGAAGTGGGCTAGCCGGGAGGCTACCGGTGGAGCCGGCCGGGCTGGCCCCGTCTCGCTGACCGTCGATGCTGCGCCACAGCCTCTACGCGACCTTCCGGTTCCTGTCTTCGGCCGACTTCCGGATCCGGCGGCGGTTCACCAAGGCCGGCTTGCTACTCCTGGGGAGCCTGGCCGCCGCGGCGGTGATCGGGCTGGACACGAATCAGACCATGGCCTATCAAGCCTTCGCCCTCCTGCTTGCCCTCCTGGCGATCTCCGTTGCGAGCAGCGTCGTCTTCCGGCCGCGCCTGGCGGTGCGCCGGATCCTGCCGCGGTACGGCACGGCGGGGGTCCCGCTCGCCTACCGGGTCGTCGTCGACAACCGGGGCGACCGGAGGCTGACCGGGCTGGTGCTGATCGAGAATCTCGTCGATCCGCGGCCGTCCTACGAGGCGTTCAGTGACACCCCGGACGAGATCGAGGACGCCGACAACTGGTTCGACCGGGTGGTCGGGTACCCGCGCTGGCAGTCGCTGATCGCCCGGAGTCGAGGCGCGACGATGGACGAGCAGGCGCTGCCTCCGCTGCCGCCCGGCGGCGAGATCGAGGTGCGGGTGGAGCTCACGCCGCTGCGGCGGGGTCCGCTGCGCTTCGTCGGCGCCACCGTGGCCCGGCCCGACCCTTTCGGGCTGTTTCGCGCGCTCCACACCATTCCGCTGTCGCAATCGGTCCTCGTGCTCCCCAGGCGGTATCCTGTCCCCGACCTGCGACTGCCCGGCAGCCGGAAGTACCAGCAAGGGGGCGTGGCCCTGGCCGCCTCGGTCGGCGACTCGGAAGAATTCGTGTCGCTCCGTGACTACCGGCCGGCCGATCCGCTGCGGCGCATCCACTGGAAGAGCTGGGCGCGCGTCGGGAAGCCCGTCGTCCGCGAGTACCAGGACGAATTCTTCGTCCGGCACGCGCTGGTGCTCGATACCTTCACGAAGATCGAGGGCACCGAGGTCTTCGAAGCGGCGGTCTCCGTCGCCGCCTCGGTCGCCTGCTCCATCCGGAGCGAGGATGCGTTGCTGGATCTGATGTTCGTCGGACCGGAGGCCTACTGCTTCACGGTCGGCCGGGGCGTCGCCCACACGGAGCGGATGCTGGAGGTTCTGGCGGCGGTGCGCAGCTGCCGGGACCGGCCGTTCGCCGCGCTGCACCGGCTGGTGATCGAGCGGTACGCCGTCCTCAGCGGCGCCGTCTGCGTGCTGCTCGGGTGGGACGAGGCCCGCCAGCGCTTCGTCGATCACCTGGACGCGCTGGGCGTGCCGAAGCTGGTGCTCGTCGTCACTCCGCCCGGCTCGGCGTCCGCCGGGGTGCCGCCGGACGGCCCCGGCTTCCGCCGGCTCGAGGTCGGAAGGATGGCCGAGGGGCTCAGCACGCTGTGACCACGCTGACGGCAGCCTCTGGGACAACCGCGACGTTGAACCCGGGCCGAGCCCCGAGCAGCTCTAGGACGCAGGCCCGAGCCGGTGCGAGGCGTATGCCGCATACGTTGAGCGCCGGCGAGGGCCGAGGACGACGGGATGCGACGGGGATCGGCCCGGGGCAAGAGCTGTGAACACGCCGCCGCTGCTCGTCGGCGCCGCCGTCCTGTTCTGGGGCTGGCAGACCGGCTTGCTGCCGGCCGCCATCGCCATCGCCGCGATCCTGGAGGGCTCCCGTCTCGTCGGGTGGCGGTGGGATCTCTCCCGCCGCGACGTCACCCGCGTCGCGGACCTGTGTCGGCTCATCCTGGTCGGGATGGCCGTCTATCTGGCGGCCACCCGGGGCGTGGCCCGGGCGGTCCTGGTCCTGGTGGAGTGGTTCCCGCTGGCCGCGTTCCCGCTGGTGGCCGCCCAGGCCTACGGGCCCGCCGGCACGGTCGACCTGCGGACGTTCTTCCTGATCCTCCGGCGGAGCGGCGGCCGGGAGGGGGACCCCGAGCCGGAATCCTTGCAGCTCGGCTACCCGTACCTCGCGCTATGCGTCCTCTCGGCCAGCGCCGCCAACGTGCGGACCCCGTGGTTCTACGCGGGCGTGCTCGGCCTGGCGGCGTGGGCCCTGTGGCCGGCCCGGTCGCGCGCCTTTTCGGGGCCGGCCTGGGTGGGGCTGCTCGCCCTGGCCGCCGGCCTCGGATACGGCGGGCAGATCGCCCTCCACGAGCTGCAGGGCCTCGTCGAGGGAACGCTCACCGAGTGGTTCTTCGACTACGGCGGCTGGAACGTGGATCCCTTTCGCAGCAGCACGGCCATCGGCCACATCGGCCGGCTGAAGCTCTCCGACCGGATCCTCCTTCGAGTCGACACGGGCGGCCCCCGGGACGGCCCCCCGATCCTTCTCCACGAGGCGACCTACAACGTCTACACGCCCGCGGTCTGGGGCGCCGTGGACGCGGAATTCCGGCCGGTCCCGCCCGCGGGGGATCGCCGGACGTGGACGCTCGAGCCGGCGACCGCCGCCACCGGAGGCCCGACCATCTCGGCCTACCTGAAGCGGGGTCGGGGCCTCGTCCCGCTGCCGAACGGGACGTTTCGCGTCGAGGGCCTCCTGGCCCTGGAGATGGAGCGAAACCGGCTCGGCGCCGTCAAGGTCGAAGAGGGGCTGGGGCTGATCACCTACCGCGCCCTGCTGGCCCCGGGTATCTCGCTCAACGGACGGCCGAACGAGCTGGACCTGAAGGTGCCGCGGCCCGACGCTCCGATCGTCGCGCGGCTCGCGGCCGAGCTCGGTCTCCCCGGCCAGTCGCCCCGGGAGGTCCTGGCCACCGTGGCCGCGTACTTCCAGCAGCGCTTCCGATACTCGACGTTCCTGCAGACCCGCCAGGGGGGCGCGACGGCGCTGGAGGAGTTCCTGCTCCGCACGCGCGCCGGCCATTGCGAGTACTTCGCCACCGCCACCGTGCTGATGCTCAGGGCGGCGGGAATCCCCGCCCGCTACGCGACCGGCTACTCGGTGCAGGAGTGGAGCGGGCGGGAGGGCGTCTACGTCGTGCGGGCCCGTCACGCACACTCCTGGGCCCTGGTCTGGGCCGACGGGGCCTGGCGTGACTTCGACACGACGCCCGCGGTGTGGGCCGCGGTCGAAGGCGCGGCGGCGTCGCGCTGGCAATCGCTCTACGATCTGGCGTCCTGGGGCATGTTCCTGTTCGCGCGATGGCGGTGGGGCGACCAGGACAGCGGCCCGATCCGGTACGCCGGCTGGCTCCTGGTCCCGCTGTTCGGCATCCTCGCCTGGCGGTTCTATTTCAAGAAGCGCCTGACGCGGGCCGACCCGCGGGGCGGGGACCCGCCAGCACGCCGGGCGCGGCCGGGTGAGGATTCCGAGTTCTACCTGGTGGAGCAGCGTCTGGGCGAGCTCGGCCTCGGCCGCCAGCCGTGGGAGCCGGTCGCGCACTGGGTGCAACGGCTCGAGGCCGCGCCGCCCCCGTCCGTCTCGACCGGGGTCCTCGCGTCGCTGGCCGCGCTTCACTCCCGCTACCGCTTCGATCCGGAGGGCATCACCCCGGAGGAGCGGCAGCGCCTGGCGTCGATGGCCCGAGCCTGGCTGGCCGAGACGGCGAGGTAGGAGCGGTGGCCCTGCGCTTTCTCGCCAGCCGGCTTCTCCTGGCCGCGCTCTCGCTCGTCGGCGTGAGCGCGCTCGTCTTCGCGATCCTCCGCGTGATCCCGGGCGACCCGGCGCTCCTGATGGCGCCGGTCGGCGCCACGGCCCAGGACATCGAGCGCATCCGGCAAGAGCTCGGCCTCGGCGGCTCCTGGTGGCGGCAGTACGGCGCCTTCCTCCTGGGGCTCGCCCACGGGAACTTCGGCCGGTCGCTCTGGCTCCAGCAGGATGCCCTGCGGGTCATCCTGGGACGGTTGCCGGCAACTCTCGAGCTGGCCCTCGCGGCCCTCGTGCTCTCCGTCGCGGGCGGCCTCCTGCTCGGCGTCCTCTCGGTCTGGCGCCGGCGAAGCTGGCTCGAATCGGCGGCGCTCGGCGTCGGTACCCTCGGGATCTCAATCCCCAACTTCGTCTGGGGCCTCCTGTTCATCGTCGTCTTCGGCGCCTTCCTCCGGATCCTGCCCATCTCGGGGCGGGTGGCGCCGGAGCTCGAGACCGAAGAGCTGACGGGCTCCGCGCTCCTCGACACCCTGCTCCGCGCCGACCCGACCGCCTTCGCCTCGGTGGTGGCCCATCTCCTCCTGCCGGCCGGCGCGCTCGCCTTGCCCCTCCTGGCCGCCGTCTTCCGTACCGTGCGCTCCGACCTCTTGACCGCGCTCCGGGAGGAATACGTCGTGACCGAGCGCATGAAGGGGCTCAGCGAGGCGCGCATCCTGTTCTGGCGAGCACTCAAGAACGCGCTCATCCCGACCACGACCCTGGTCGGTGTCCAGTTCGGGTTCGTCATCGGCGGCACCGTGCTGATCGAGACGATCTTCGGCTGGCCCGGGATCGGGCAGCTCACGCTCCAGGCCTTCCAGTACCGCGACTTCCCGCTGATTCAGGGGATCGTGATCGTCTACGCGGTGATCGTGATTCTGGCCAACCTGGCGGTGGACATGGGATACGCGCTGCTGAACCCGCGGATCCAGTTGGCGGCGTGAGCGGCCCGGAGCCGGCGGACAGGGCGTCGTGAACGGGAAGCTCGCCGGGGGCGGTGTCATCGCGGTCCTGCTCGTGCTCCTCGCGCTGGCGGGGCCGTGGCTCGCCCCCCATGACCCGAACCGACAGGACCTGGGCGCCATTCGCCAACCGCCCATGTGGGCGGGCGGCGACTGGGCGCATCCCTTCGGCACCGACAGCCTCGGCCGCGACGTCCTCTCGCGGCTCCTGTGGGGCGCCCGGGTGGCTCTTCTGGTGGCCGCGACCAGCGCGGTTCTCTCCGCCCTGATCGGGGTCCCGGTGGCCCTGGCGGCCGGGTACTGGCGCGGCCGGGTGGACACCGTCCTGATGCGGCTGGTCGACGTGTGGATGTCCATCCCCGCGGTGCTGCTTGCCATCGCGCTCATGGCCGTCCTCGGGCTCGGACTCTGGAAGGTGGTCCTGGCCATCGTCGTCGTGGATTGGACGCGGTTCGCCCGGGTGATCCGCGGCGAGGTCCTGGCGCTTCGCGAGCGGGAGTTCGTCGAGGCCGCCCGCGCGATCGGGCTCGGGCCGCTGCGGGTGATGGGCGAGGAGCTCCTCCCGAACCTCGTCCCCCTCATCATCGTGCTCACCTCGCTCGAGATGGCGATCGCGGTCGGCGTGGAGGCGCTGCTGTCCTTCGTGGGGCTCGGGGTCCAGGCCTCCATTCCCTCGTGGGGCGGGATGATCGCCGAGGGACGCGGCTACCTGATGGTGGGCTGGTGGGGCATGGGCTTGCCGATGCTCGCGCTCATCCTGGCCGTCATCGGCTTCAACCTGCTGGGCGAGGGACTCCGCGAGCGTCTCGACCCGCGCCTCCGGACGACGGCATGACCGCGATGGCCGCCGTGCCAGGACTCGCGTCCAATCGCGATGAGTGAGCCGCTGCTCGACATCCGCGGGCTGACGGTGCGCTACGGGACCCGACTGGCCACGTGGGCGGTCGACCTCACGCTCCACCCCGGCCAGGTGCTGGGCCTGGTCGGCGAGTCGGGGGCGGGGAAATCCACGGTGGGGCGGGCGATCGTGCGGCTCCTCCCCGAGCCGGGGCGGGTCGAGGCCGGCGAGGTCCGCTTCCAGGGGCGGGATCTCTTGGCGCTGCCGGAGGCCGAGATGCGGCGGCTCCGCGGCGCCGACATCGCGCTCGTCCCCCAGGATCCGCTCTCGGCCCTCAACCCGACCTTTCGCGTGGGGCTCCAGGCCACCGACGCGCTCCGCCTGCACCGCGGGCTCGGACGGGGGGCGGCCGAGGCCGAGATGGTCCGTCTCCTCGGGCGGATGGGGATCCCCGACCCGGCCGACGTCATGATGCGCTACCCGCACGAGCTGTCGGGCGGAATGCGCCAGCGGGTGCTGATCGCCATGGCGTTCTCGTGCGGGCCGAGGCTGGTGATCGCGGACGAGCCCACCACCGCGCTCGACGTGACGACGCAGGCTCAGATCCTGCGGCTCCTCGAGGACCTCCGCGCCGAGCGCGGGGTGGCCGCGCTCTTCGTGACCCACGACCTCGGGATCGTCGCCCACGTGGCCCACACCGTCGCGCTCATGTACGCGGGCTGCCTGGTGGAAGTCGCGCCGACCCGCGCGTTCTTCACGGCGCCCGCCCACCCCTATGGCCAGGCGCTGCTGGCCCAGATCCCGCGCGCCGACCGCCGCACCGAGGCCGGCGCCGCGCACGAGGGGCTGATGCCGGTGCTGGACGGCGCGCCCCGGGCCTGCCCGTTCCGCGATCGGTGTCCCGTGCGCATGGCCGTCTGCGACGAGGCGATGCCGCGGCTCCGCCGGGTGGGTCCGGACCACTGGACGGCCTGCTACCTCTACGAGGCGGCGCCGTGACCAGACCGGCCCTCCTCGAGGTCCAGGGCCTCCAGACGCACTACCGCCTGGGAGGGCGCCTGGGCGGCTGGCCGGGGCGGCCGCGGTGGCTCCGGGCCGTGGATGGCGTGAGCCTCACCATCGGCCGCCAGGAGACGCTCGCCCTCGTCGGCGAGTCGGGCTCGGGGAAGACGACCTTCGGGCGCACGATCCTCCGGCTGGTCGAGCCCACCGCCGGCCGGATCCTGCTCGATGGCCAGGACATCACGCGTCTCCCGCAGGCGGCCTTGCGGCCGCTCAGGCGGCGGATCCAGATCGTCTTCCAGAACCCGTACGCCTCGCTGAATCCCCGCAAGACCGTGCGGCAGATCATCGGGCAACCGCTGCGGGTGCATCGGGTGCCGGGCGATCCCGAAGAGATGGTCGCCGACCTTCTCCAGCGCGTCGGGCTCCCGCCCGAGGCGAGGCGGCGTTATCCCCACGAGTTCTCGGGCGGCCAGCGCCAGCGGATCGCGATCGCCCGCGCGCTCGCGCTCCATCCCGACCTCGTGGTCGCCGACGAGGTCACCTCGGGACTCGACGTGACCGTGAAGCTCCGGGTCCTCGGCCTCCTCCGCGAGCTTCAGGCCGAGTTCCGCGTCGCGTACCTCTTCATCTCCCACGACCTTGCCGTCGTGCGTCAGATCGCGGACCGGGTCGCCGTGATGTATCTGGGCCAGATCGTCGAGGAGGCGCCCACCTCGGCACTCTTCGAGCGTCCCCTGCACCCCTACACGCAGATCCTCTACCGCTCGGTGCCGGCGCCGGATCCCACCGTGGCCTGGCGTCCCCCGGTGCTTCGCGGCGAGCCGCCGAGCGCCGTCGAGATTCCCGCCGGATGCCGATTCCACCCGCGCTGCCCGTTCGCCGAGGTCCAGTGCACGAGCGAGGTCCCGACTCTGCGCGAGCTCGCTCCCGGCCACCGCGTCGCCTGCCACCTGGCGCCCGCGGTGTCGCTGGACAGCCGTGACTAGGTCATTTCGGGGGGGTGCGCCGGCGCCACCCAGGTGTGGCAGCCGTGTGGGAAGGTCGGGTACGATACCTCATGGATGTTCGTGGGCGGCGGACCGGGTGACCCCACCATGGCGGACCCCGAGGCACTCAAGCGCGCGACCGAGCTCTGGCAGGAGGGTTGCCGCTACCAGATGGCGGGGGATCTCGAGCGGGCGATCGACACCTACAAGCGTTCGATCGAGGTCTGCCCCACCGCCGAGGCCCACACGTACCTCGGCTGGACCTACAGCTTCCAGGGCCGCCTCGAGGAGGCCACGGCCGAGTGCCTCCGGGCGATCGAGATCGACCCGGACTTCGGGAACCCGTACAACGACATCGGCGTCTACCTCATGCAGCAAGACCGGATGGACGAGGCGATCTCCTGGCTCGAGAAGGCCAAGCGGGCCTCCCGCTACGAGCCGCGCCAGTTCCCATACATGAATCTCGGGCGGATCTACCTCAAGCAGGGCAAGTGGTGGGACGCGCTGCGCGAGTTCGAGGGCGCGGCGCGGATGGCCCCCCAGGACGCCGAGGCGCGGAAGGCCCTGCATACGCTCCGCGGCCGGCTCAACTGAGGTGCCGGGCCGGGTCGCGCTCATCACGGGAGGTGCGCGCGGGATCGGGCGGGCCATCGGGCTCGACCTCGCGCGGGCCGGCTGGTCGGTCGCCTTCTGCTACCGGACGAGCGCGGAGGCGGCCGCCGAGACCCGCGCCGCTCTGGAGGCCGCCGGCGGCCAGGCGCTGGCCGTGCGCGCCGACGTCTCCCAGCCGGCGACCGCCGAGGACCTGGTCCGGCAGGTGGAGGCGGCCTGGGGCCGGATCGACGCGCTGGTGAACTGCGCCGGCCCTTACCACCGGGTCGATCTCCTCCAGGAGACGCCGGCCGCCTGGCGCGAGATGTTCGAGAACAACCTCCACCCCGTCTTCTACCTGAGCCGGGTGGTCGCCCCCGGCATGATCGCGCGCAAGTGGGGGCGGATCCTCGCCTTCGGCATGGCGAGCGCCGACCAGCTCACGGCCCAGCCCAACGTCACCGCCCACTACATCGCCAAGGCGGGCGTCCTCGTCCTGGTACGGTCGCTCGCCCGTGTCCTCGCGCCTCACGGCGTCACGGTCAACGCGATCTCGCCGGGATTCATCGACTCCGGCAGCGCGCCCCCGGCCGAGCTCGAGGCGATGCGGCCGCGCATCCCGGCCGGCTATGTCGGGAGTGTGGACGATACCGTCGCCGCCGCCCGGTTCCTCCTGTCCGAGGAGGCTCGGTACGTCACCGGGACCAACATCCACGTGAGCGGCGGCTGGGGGATCTGAGCACGGAACCGCCGGCGACCGCGCGCCGACCGCTCCACCCCGCCGCGGCGTTCTGGCTTAGAATAGGCGTGCGGACGCGCGCCAGGGAGCCCATCCGTGTTCCAACCCCTCGAGGAGACCCGGGACCGCGAAGCGCTCGAGGCGCTCCAGCTCGAGCGCCTGCGCGCGACCGTGACCAGGATCGCGGCTCACAACGCGGTCTACCACCGCCACCTCGGCCAGCTCGCCCCCCGCGACCTCGTCGGACTGCGGGATCTCCAGGCGCTGCCATTCCTCACCAAGGACCAGCTCCGCGACGCCTACCCCTACGGCCTGGCCTGCTTCGGCGAGGAGCCGATCCTCCGGGTCCACATGTCTTCCGGCACGACCGGGGCGCCGATCATCAACCCGTACACGATGGCCGACGTCCAGCAGTGGCGCGAGGTGATGGCCCGCTCGTTGGTGGCCGCCACGGTGACCCCGCACGACGTCATCCAGATCACGCCGTCGTTCGGACTCTTCACCGGGGGTTTCGGCTTCCATTACGGGGCGGAGGCGCTCGGGGCCATGGTGATCCCGATCGGGGCGGGGCGGACACTCCTCCAGCTCCAGCTCCTGCGGGACCTCGGGGCGACCGTCCTGGTCGGCATCGCGACGTACCCGCTCCGGCTGATCGAGGTCGCGCGCCAGGAGGGCTTCGACTTCCGCAAGACGCGGCTGCGGGTGGCCGTCCTGGGGTCGGAGATGTGGTCGGACGAGCTGCGGGCCCGCATCGAGGACGAGCTGGGGGCGCGGACGTACGACATCATCGGCATGACGGAGACGGGCGGACCCGGCCTGGGAATCGACTGCCCGGCCCGCGACGGCATCCACGTCTGGGACGACCACTACCTCCCCGAGGTCGTGGACCCGCAGACCGGGACCGGGCTGCCGGATGGCCAGGTCGGCGAGCTGGTGGTGACGACGCTGACCCGCCAGGGACTGCCGCTCATCCGGTATCGCACGCACGACCTCACGCGTGTCCGCTCGCGCGCGCGCTGCGTCTGCGGCCGCACCGGCGTCCGGCTCGACCGACTGCAGGGACGCACGGATGACATGGTGATCTACAAGGGCGTCAACTTCTACCCCCGGCAGGTGGAGCAGATCCTGCTCCGCCAGGCCGGGCTGGGGCACGAGTACCAGATCGTGCTGGAGACCGACGAGGGACGAGGGGAGCGCATGCTCCTGGGGGTGGAGGCCGAGGCGGGGGCGGATCCCGGCGTCGAGGAGCGGCTGCGCCGGGAGCTGCACGACTTTCTCGGGCTTTCGCCCGAGATCCGCCGGTTCGCCATCGGCGAAATCCCGCGACCCCAGGGGAAGGCGCTCCGCGTCGTGGACAACCGAGGCACCCGAGGAGAAAGGACACGGCGATGAAGAAGAAGGCGAAGAAGCAGGCGGCGAAGCCCAAGGCCGGCAAGGCGGCGCCGAAGGCGCGCGTGTCGCCCATTCCCCGCGGATATCGATCCCTCACGCCCGCGCTCATGGTCCGGGGGGCGGCCGAGGCCATCGACTTCTACAAGCGCGCCTTCGGCGCCCGCGAGCTCACGCGGATGGCGTCGCCCGAGGGGAAGATCATGCACGCCGAGCTGAAGGTCGGCGACTCGGTGTTCTTCCTCGGCGACGAATCCCCCGAGATGGGGAGCAAGTCCCCCCAGACGCTCGGTGGCGTCACCGGCTCGCTCCACATCTACGTGCCGAACGTGGACTCGGCCTTCAAGCGGGCGATCGATGCCGGGGCGCAGGCCACGATGGCCATCGCCGACATGTTCTGGGGCGACCGTTACGGCAAGCTCCGCGACCCGTTCGGTCACGAGTGGGGGATGGCCACCCACAAGGAGGACCTGACGCCCGCCCAGCAGAAGAAGCGGGGCGAGGAGTTCTTCAAGCAGATGGGCCAGCGGGGTCAGCATGGCCAGCCGGGCTAGCGCGCCGGGCGAGGCCCTGGTGGGTCTCGTCGCCGGGACCCGTTACGACGAGCTGCCGAAGAGCGCGCTGGAGGCGGCCCGGCTGGCGGTGCTCGACTGGTGGGGGGTCACGGTGGCCGGCGCCGACGAGCCGGTGGCGCGGATTCTCGGCGACGCGCTGGGGGAGGCGCCCGGCCCGGCGGCCATATTGGGAACGCCGAGAACCGCGGCGCCGCTCACCGCGACGCTGCTCAACGGGACGGCGGCCCACGCCCTCGACTATGACGACGTGACGCTGGCTCTCCCCGGCCACCTCACGGCGCCGATCCTGCCGGGGCTCGTGGCCCTGGCCGAGCTGCGCGGGCTCGGTGGACGGGACCTGCTCGCGGCGTTCGTCCTGGGCGTCGAGGTGGCCGCCCGCGCCGGGCGCGCGCTCGCGCCCGGGCACTACCGGGCGGGCTGGCACGCGACGACCACGCTCGGCCGCCTCGGCGGCGCGGCGGCCGCGGCGCGCCTCCTCGGGCTCGACGGCGGCCGACTCGACACGGCCATCGGGCTCGCGGCGGCGCAGGCCGCCGGCGTCCAGGAGGCGTTCGGGAGCATGGCGAAGCCCTTTCAGGTCGGCCGGGCCGCGGCCGACGCGCTCCTGAGCGCCCTCGCCGCCGAGGGCGGCCTCACGGGGCCCCGCGGCATCCTGGACACCGACGCGTGGGCGCGCCGGCTCTCGCCGACGTGGAGTCCCGGCCGGCTCGCCGAGGGGCTCGGCCGCGACTGGGCGGTGACGGACCTGATCTTCAAGCGCTACCCCTGTTGCTTCGGCACCCACGCCGCCATCAGCGGGCTCCTGGCGGCACGGGCGGGGCTCGACGTCGCCGCCGTCACGGGCATCGAGCTCGAGGTGGGCCCGACCACCCTCCAGGTGGCGGACCTGCGTGCGCCCGAGACGGGACTGGCCGGGAAGTTCAGCATGACCTACTGCGGCGCGACCGCGGTCGCCCGGGGCCACGTCCGGGAAGACGATTTCGCCGACGCCGCCGTGCGTGATCCTGCCGTCCAGCGCCTGGCGACGCGGGTCACCCTCGTGCCCAACCCGTCGTTCGACGAGACCCGGGCCCGGGTCACGATCCGGCTCGCCGACGGCCGTGACCGCGAGCGATCGGTAGACCTTGCCGCCGATCGGGATCCCGAGGGCACGCGGCGGGACCTCACCGAGAAGTTCCGCCGGCTCGTCGCGCCCCGGCAGGGCGCGGCCGAAGCCGATCGGCTGGTCGAGGCCATCGGAAGCCTCGAGGCCGTCGATCGGGTGACGGAGCTGACGCGGAGGCGATGACCGCGGATCTCACACCCGTCTTCGCGCCGCGCCGGGTCGCCGTGCTCGGGGTCTCGCGGAACCCGGAAAAGCTCGGTCACCGCCTGCTCCGGAATCTCCTCGAAGCGGGATTCGACGGCGAGCTCTTCCCGGTGAACCCGAGCGCGGAGGCGATCCTGGGGGTGCCGAGCGTCCCCGGGGTGCGCGACCTTCCCGAGGGGATCGACCTCGCTCTCGTGAGCGTGCCCGCGCCGGCGGTCGTCGGGGTCGTGCGCGAGCTCGGCGCCCGGGGCTGCCGGGCGGCGGTCGTCCTCGCTTCCGGGTTCGGCGAGACCGGTGAGGCCGGCCAGGCCGTCCAGGCCGAGGTCGCCGCCATCGCGCGCGCGACGGGGATGCGCGTCGTCGGCCCGAACTGCATGGGCGTCGTCAACGTCCCGGGACGTCTCAACGGCTCCTACTTCTGGGACGTGCCGCGCGCGCCGGGCGGGATCTCCTTCGTCTCCCAGAGCGGCGCCTATGGCGGCCTCTTCTTCCGAGAGGCCCGGGCCCGGCGGCTCGGTGTCGCCCGGTTCCTCTCCATCGGCAACCAGGCCGACGTGGGCTTCCCGGAGTGTCTCGACTGGCTCGCCGGGGATGCCGGGACGCGGGTCGCCGCCCTGTTCGTCGAGGGGGTGCGGGACGGCCGCGCGTTCGTGGAGGCGGCGCGACGGCTGGCGCGCGCCAAGGCCGTGGTCGCCTTCAAGGTCGGGCGGGGCGACGCGGGGCGGCGGGCGGCGGGCTCGCACACGGGCTCGCTGGTCGGGGCCTACGCGACGTATCGGGCCGCGCTGACGAGCGCGGGGGTCGTGGTGGCTGACGACACCGACGCCTTCTTCGACGCGATCGCCGTCCTCGACGCGCACGGGGCGCGGCCCCCCCGGGATGGCTCGCTCGCGATCCTCACGGTGTCGGGCGGGCCCTCGGTGGCGGCCGCCGACGCGGCCGAGGCGGCCGGGCTCACCGTGCCGGCCCTGTCCCCGGCCCTCCGGCGCCGGCTGCGGCCGCACCTGCCCGCCTTCGGCGCCGACGGGAATCCGGTGGACATGACGCCCCAGATGGACCGCGATCAGTTCGCGCCGGCCGTGCGCCTCGTCCTCGAGGCCGATGAGGTGGCGGGGGCGCTGGCGATCGACGTCGGCCTCGACCAGCCGGCCTACGGAGACGCCGTCGTCTCGGCCCAGGCGGCGACAGGGAAACCCGTGGTGGCCTGCACGGCCGACACCCCGGAGCTCGACACGCGGCTCCGGGCCGCCGGCATCCCCATCTTCCCGACTCCCGAGCGCGCGGTGCGAGCGTACCGCGCGCTGGTCGGGTACGGCGCCGGGCGCCACCGGCCGGTCCCCGCGCGGCGCCCCCCGCGGTCGCTGCCGGCGCCGGCGGCCGCCCGGCTCCGCGAGGAGGAGGGGCCACTCGACTACGAGACGAGCCGCGCGATCCTCGAGTCGTACGGGGTGCCGTTTCCTCAGGACGCGGTCGCCACCTCCGCCGGCCACGCCCTGTCGATCGCCGGGAAGATCGGCTACCCTGTAGTGGTCAAGACGGCGCGCCCCGGGATCCTGCACAAGACGGAGGCCGGGGGCGTCATCCGGGACGTGCGGGACGACCAGGCCCTCGAGGCGGCCTGCCGGTCGCTCGACGAGCGACTCGGTGGCGGTCCGTACCTGATCCAGGAGCAGGTGGCGCCGGGGATCGAGCTCCTGGCGGGCGGGCGCCGGGACCCGCAGCTCGGCCCGACCGTCGTCTTCGGGCTCGGCGGCGTCCTCGCCGAGCTGTTCCGCGAGGTCGCGCTCCGGCTCGGCCCGCTCGCTCCCGAGGACGCGCGCGAGATGTTGCGGGAAGGACGGGCGGCCGCGCTCCTCCGGGGCTTTCGGGGCGCCCCGCCGTGCGAGGAGGCGCCGCTGGCGGCCGTGCTGATCGGGATCGGCGACCTCCTGGTGGACCATCCCGAGGTCCTGGAGCTGGACGTGAATCCGCTCATCGCCGCCGGCACGCGGGTGGTGGCGGTGGATGCGTTGATCGTCGCCGGCAAGGCGCGGGGACCGTCGGACGACGCCGAACAGCCCTGAACGGAGGAACATCCATGGGACGGGACATCGTCGAGCTGAAGCGCCGGGACTTCCTACGCACGGCGGGCGTGGCTGCCTCGGCCCTGGCCGCCGGAAGCCCGTGGCCGAGGCGGGCCAGCGCCCAGGGCGCGAAGGGGAAGGTCCGCTTCGCCTACCTCCAGCTCGGCTGGGCGGCGTGCGAGATCGTCCACAAGGAGGACCTTCTCGGCAAGCGCGGCTGGCAGGCCGAGTACAACGTCGTGCCCGGCTCCCCGGCCGGCCTGGTCAACACCTTCGCCGCCGGCAACGTGGACGCCATCGACATGTCTTTCGCGCTCACGGCGAAGATGTTCGAGGACAAGGTGCCGCTCAAGGTCACGGGGGTGGCCACCGCGGTGCTGGGGGCGGTGGTGGCGCGAAAGGATTCGGGAATCACGAGGGTGGAGGACCTCCGCGGCCGGAAGATCGCGGCCGTGGTAGGCACCTCGACCTTCTTCGACATCCGAACGCTCACCCTCAAGGGCTACGGGTTCGACCTCCAGAAGGACGCCCAGATCGTCACCGCCCAGGCGCCGCCCGACATGGCGACGCTGATGGCCAAGAAGGAAGTCGACGCCATCGTCGCCTGGCAGCCGATCTCCGATCAGGTGGTGTTCCGCGGCGACGGCGTGTACCTGGCCAAGCAGATCGACCTCTGGCGGAAGGCCACCGGGCGCCAGGCCGGGTACCCGGTGCACGTCTGCTACGTCGTGAACCCGACCTTCATCGAGAAGAGCCCCGCCTTTGCCAGGGACCTGAACGACGCCCAGAAGGAAGCCGTCGACATCTGGTATGGAAAGAAGGGTCGCGCCATCGAGATCGTGACCGAGGTCACCAAGATTCCGCGCGACGTGGTGGAGTACGCCTACGGGCAGACGGTCCAGATGCTCCACGGCCTGTCCGACGAGCAGATCGACACGCTCACCCTGCAGCTCCAGCTCACCAGGGAGTCGGGCTTCCTGAAGTCCGACATCTGGGACAGCCCGGAGCGGCTCCGGAAGGAGTTCTTCTGGCGCGGCTAGGTCATTTCGGGGGGGTCTCGGAAGACTCCCCCGATGCCCCCCTAACGGCGCGCCGCAAGACGTCGCGGGGCTGGGGCCCCGCCGTCCGAGGCGCGCGAACCCAAAGTGGCGGCGGCGAAGCCGCCGCTCGGAGCACTCCTCGATGCACCACCGGCTCGGTGGTCGGCGCCGGGTTACTCGGACACACCCCTGCGTCCGGCGTCCCGGGGTAGCGCGTGGCTGAATCGAGAGGCTCGGGGAAGTGGAGTCGACGGCTCCGGCTCCCCACCCTGGTCGTCCTCGCGGCGGTCCTGGTCGTCTGGGAGCTGGTCTCCCGGCGCTACGGCGCCTACGTGCTCCCGTCGCCCGGCTCGGTGCTCCGCGGGCTCGGCGCCATCATCCAGTCCGGTGAGCTGTGGACGCACACCTCGGCCTCGCTCTACCGCATCGTCGTCGGCTTTGGTGGCGCGCTCGGGCTGGCCATCCTGATGGGACTCTGCTCCTTTCTCTGGCCGCCCGCCCGGATCGTGGTCCGCGACGTGGTGACGGTCCTCAACTCGACGTCCGTCTTCGTCTGGATCGTCGTCTCGCTGATCTGGTTCGGTCTCACCGACCTGGCCCCGATCTTCACGACCTTCATGATCACGCTCCCCGTGGTCGGCGCCAACGTGATGGAGGGGGTAGAGAGCGTCGATCGGCGGCTGCTGGAGATGGGCCAGATCTACCGGCTGTCCGGCTGGCAGAAGTTCCGCTCGATCGTGATCCCCTCGACGGTCCCGTACCTGGTGGCCGGCATGAAGGTCGGCTTCGGGCTCGCCCTGAAAGTCTCGGTGGTCGCCGAGATCTTCGGGGTCACCAGCGGGATCGGCTACATCATGAATTACAGCCGCGAGATCCTGGCCACCCAGATGGTCTTCGTGTGGGCCCTCGTCATGATCGGCATCATGCTGGTCACCGACAAGCTCTTGTTCGAGTCGCTGACGCGGCGCCTCGAGCGGTGGCGGTAGCCGTGCGATCGTGGCCCCCGGAGGCCGCCAGGGCCGACCGACGTATGGTACGATGTATGGCATGCGGAAGACAACCGTGTACCTCCCCGAGGACCTCAAGCGCGCGCTCGAGCAGACCGCGAGGAGCCGGGGCGAAAGCGTCGCCGAGCTGATCCGGGAAGCCCTCCGGGCCCTGGTGGCGAACGCGACCCCGCCACGGCCGCGGGTCCCGCTGTTTCGGAGCGAGGATCCCACACTGGCCGAGCGCGTCGACGACGCTCTCGCGGGCTTCGGTGAGCGGTGATCCTCCTCGACACCAGTGGGCTCCTGTCGGCCATCGACGAGCGCCAGCGACATCACACCGCCTGTGCGGCGGCCGTGAGCCGGTCGCGCGGCCCCCTGCTTCTGTCTCCGTTCGTCCTCGCCGAGCTGGACTACCTCCTGGCGACGCGAGTCAGCGCTCAGGCGCAGATGGCCTTGCTCGACGAGGTCGCCCGGGGAGCGTACCGGCTCGAGCCCTTCTCGGGCGCCGACGTGGCGGCGGCGCGGGATGTCATGACGCGTCACCTGGAGCTCCACCTCGGTCTCGCCGACGCCTCCATCGTCGTGCTGGCTGCCCGCCACGGGACCCGGGACGTACTCACTCTCGACGAACGCCACTTCCGGGCCGTCCCCGCCCCCGATCGCCGGCGATTCCGTCTGCTGCCCACCGATGCGTGAAGGGGCGGGTAGTTGAAGCTCGAGGTCAGCGGCGTCTCCAAAGCCTACGCGATCCCGGTCCTCGACCGCGTGACGTTCGAGGTCGCCGAGGGCGAGTTCGTCTGCCTCCTCGGACCGAACGGCTGCGGCAAGACGACCCTCCTGCGGATCATCGGAGGGCTGGAGCCGGCCACCGCCGGCGAAGTGCGGCTCGATGGGCGGCCGGTGCCCTGCGGCGGCGATGCCGACTTCCACGTGGGCGTCGTCTTCCAGGAAGATCGTCTGCTCCCGTGGATGACCCTCGAGGACAACGTCGCGCTGGTGCTCCGGCCGCTCGGGCGGGACGCCCGGGCCCGGACCGAGATGGCCCGGCGCTACCTTCACTTCGTCGGCCTCCAGGGCTTCGAAGGCTACTACCCGAACCGCGTCTCGGGCGGGATGCGGCAGCGGGCGGCGATCGCCCGGGCCCTGGCCATCGAGCCGAACCTCCTGCTGATGGACGAGCCGTTCGGGGCCCTCGACGCCCAGAACCGACGGATCATGCAGGCCGAGGTCAAGCGCATCTGGGCCGAGACCGGGAAGACGATCGTCTTCGTGACCCACTCGATCGAGGAGGCGGTGGCGATCGGCACCACGCTGATCATGATGTCGGCGCGGCCGGCGCAGGTGCGCGAGCTGATCCGGAATGACGGCATCCGCGACCCCCACGCCCTCGTCGACCACCTGAACCAGGTCATCATGGAAGAGGTCATGCGCCAGCAGGGTCCCGTGCCGGGCGTCGAATAGGACATTGACAAGCTGTCGCCAGGTGAGATGAGAAGACGTAGTAGGCGGCTCGTCGAAGCTGGGGGGAGGCAGGCCCGATCCGTTCGCCGAAGGGCGAGCGGCGCGGCTTTGCCGCGAGGGCATTCTCCGGGGGGCGCAGCCCCCCTCCGAGACCCATGAAGGGTCACGTCGCGGTCTTCACCGGGGCGGGGAAGCCGATGGAGATCCGGGAGTATGCCGTCCCGGATCCCGGCCCCGAGGACCTCGTCGTCCGCGTCCGGCGGGCCAACATCTGCGGCTCGGACCTCCACATCTGGCGCGGCCATGGCCCTCCGTTTCCCCGAAACCTGGCCGTCGTCTCGGGCCACGAGATGGTCGGAGAGGTGTTCAGGCTCGGCCGGGACGTGAAGCACGATTGTCAGGGAGAGCCGCTCCGCGAGGGCGACCGGATCGCGTATGCCTACTTCCTTCCTTGCGGTGCGTGCGGGGCCTGTCTCGACGGCTCGCCGGCTTGCCCGAACCGCTACCGGCACTGGCTGGGCGCCGGCGCCGAGACGCCGCCCCACTTCCGCGGCGCCTACGGCGAGTTCTACTATCTGCGCAGGGGCCAGACCGTGTGCCGGGTGCCCGAAGGGCTGGCCGACGACATCGTCTCCCCGGTGAACTGCGCCCTCGCCGAGGCCCTCTACGGCCTCGACCGCGTCGGCCTGCGGCTCGGGGACACGGTGGTCATCCAGGGAGCGGGCGGGCTGGGCCTCTACGCGACGGCGCTCGCCAAGGACATGGGCGCCGGGCAGGTCATCGTGTTCGACCGGCTCGGGACGCGGCTCGAGCTGGCGCGCGCCTTCGGCGCGGACCTGACCGTCAATGTCGACGAGTGCTCCGAGGCCGAGCGCCGGGGGCTCGTGCGCGAGCGGACTCGCGGGCAGGGAGCCGACATCGTCGCCGAGTTCGTCGGCGCGCCCCATGCCGTGGAGGAAGGCGTGAAGCTTCTGCGGCCCGGCGGGCGCTATTTCTGGGTCGGCAACATCACGCCCGACCTGCCATCGGCGCTCGATCCCGGGACCGTCGTCCGCGGAGGCCAGACGATCCGCGGCGTGATCGTCTACGAGCCGTGGGCCCTGCCCCGGGCGCTCGACTTCCTGCGCCGGCGAGCCGGCGTGTACCCCTTCGAGCGGATCGTGTCGCACACGTATCCGTTCGCGCGCATCAACGACGCCTTCGGGTTCGCCGGCGAGGGCCGGGCCATCCGGGTCTCCCTCACAATGGAGTGAAGAGCCATGATCAAGAAGACGGCCAAAGGCTACGTGCTCTACTCGAAGGACGGCTCGAAGAAGCTGGGCGGGCCGTACAAGACGCGGGACGCGGCGCTCAAGCGCGAGCGTCAGGTCCAGTTCTTCAAGCACGCGAAGGGAAGGCGCGCGGGGTAGGCGTGGGTCCGAGTAACCCCGCGCCGACCACCGAGCGCGTGGTACATCGAGGAGAAACGGGCGGGGTCCTGGGTTGCGGCCGGGGAGGGCGACGATGATCAAGCCGTACATGGCCGTGGGGCTGGTCCCCACAGTCCGGGGGATCCGGAAGCGGAGCGACATCAAGATCAACCTCGAGCACCTCACCCACCTCGTGAAGGCCGCGGCCTGGCTGTCGAGCCTCTCCATTCCGGTCCGGCTGATCGCCTTCCCCGAAGGCGCCCTGCAGGCCTTCAACGACGAGGTCCTCGACCTGGACCACGCGAAGTTCGCCCGCGAGTGCGCGATCGACATCCCCGGCGAGGAGACCGAGGCGCTGGGCAAGATCGCCCGCGAGTACAACGTCTTCGTCATGGCCCAGGCCAAGGCCCGGCACCCCGACCTCAAGGACCGCTTCTTCAACGTGGGCTTCATCCTCAACCCGCGTGGCAAGGTGATCCTCCGGCACTACAAGGTGTCGCCGCTGTTCCCGGTCGAGCACTCGGTGTGCCCGCACGACGTCTACGACTGGTGGATCGAGAAGTACGGCCGGAACCTGGACGCCTTCTGGCCGGTCGCCGACACCGAGATCGGGCGGCTCGGCATCATGATGGCCAACGAGGGGTCCTATCCGGAGAACGCCCGGGCCCTGGCGCTGAACGGAGCCGAGGTCGTCTACCGGGCCTCCTACCCGCATCCGGCCACCGGCAACGAGTACTTCGAGATCCAGAGCCGGGCGCGCGCGCTCGACAACAACATGTACATCATCGCCCCCAACATGGGGACCTACTACCTCTTCCCGGAGGAGAGCACGCCCATCGACACCTTCGGCGGGCGCTCGTACGTCATCGACTACAGGGGCCGGATCGTGGGCCGGCAGGACTATGGGGCCGGCTCGACCTACGTGGCGGGGCCGGTCGACATCGAAGCCCTCCGGCACCACCGGGCCTCCGCCCAGTGGGACAACTGGCTGAAGGACGTCCGGACCGAGCTCTACCAGCTCCTGTACGAGAAGCCGATCTACCCGAAGAACCTCTATCTCAAGCGCGAGCCGATGAAGCACGCCGAGTACCGCCAGAAGGTCATCCGGCGGCAGATCAGGCTGATGCACGACCGCGGGACGTGGAAAAAGCCGAGCGGCTGAGCTCGGCGTCCAAGTGCAGGTGAGAGCCGTCTCCCCCGCCGGGTGTGGGGTCGCCCTCGGCCTGCTCCTGGGGTGCCTCGCCGCCGGCTGCGCGCTCTGGCGGCCCGAGCCCCTCGAGGTGCCGCCGGGCCACGGGGCCGTCCTGGGCCGGGTGGAGCTGGCGAGCCCCCAGATGCTGAACGCCGCGCTCGACATCGTGCGCGTCGACGGGACATTCGACCATGCCCTGATGGTGAGCCCGGGCCACCGTGACTTCGCCATCGTGCTGCCCCGTGGCGCCTACCGCATCGTCGCCCTCCGGGGCTTCAAGGAGCCCCAGGAGGAACACGTGACCTGGCCGCTCCGGGTCGGGTTCGAGGTGACACCCGCCACCACCGCCTACATCGGGACGCTGCGGATTAGCCCGAACTTCGGGCCGACGGTCCGCGTCTCGGTGGTGGACGAATACGAGGACACGCTGCGGACCCTCCGGGGTCTGTACCCCGACCTGCCCCAGACCATCGTCCGTCGCCTCATGACCCCGTCCTGAGCCGGCCGTGGCGATCACACCGAGCGCCTCCTACATCATTCCGAGCGTCTTCAACAAGAAGGTCGCGCCGGCCGTCGCCCGTGAAGTCGTCCAGGCGGCCCAGCGGGCCGGCGTGGCGCGCCGAAGCGGCGGTCCGGCCCGCCGTCCCGGGGGTGTGTCTGAGTGAGCGGGCGCCTACCACCGACCGCGTCGTGCATCGAGGAGCCTTTCGAGCGGCGGCTTCGCCGCCGCCACCCTCCCGGGGGAGGTTTGGGAGGGGGCCGTCGAGGCCCCCTCCCATGATCTAAGGAGCGCCATGGGCCAGGGATTCGCCGACGTCGCCAAGCGTGTCGAGGAGATCAAGCCCTTCCTGGCGGTGGAGGTCTTCGAGCGCGCGCAGGAGCTGGAGCGCCAGGGGCACGACGTCGTGCACCTGGAGTTCGGAGAGCCGGACTTCGAGACGCCGGCGGTCGTCCGCGAGGCGGTGATCCGCGCCATCCGCGACGGACGGACGAAGTACACCCACAGCCTCGGCCTCCTGCCGCTCCGCGAAGCCATCGCCGAGCATTACCTCAAGACCTACGGCGTCGCCGTCTCGCCCGATCAGGTGCTGGTCACGGCGGGGACCTCGCCGGCCATGCTGCTCCTGTTCACCGCGCTGCTGGCCGCCGGGGACGAGGTCATCCTGTCCGACCCCCACTACGCCTGCTACCCCAACTTCATCCGTTACGCCGATGGGACCCCGGTCTACGTGCCGACGACCGAGGCCGACGGGTTCCAGTTCCGGCCGGAGGCGGTGCGGCCCCGGCTGACGGCCCGGACCAAGGCGATCATGGTGAATTCCCCGGCCAATCCCACCGGCGCGGTGCTGCCGGCCGACCGGCTGGCCGCCCTGGCGGACCTCGTCGAGCAGGCACCCGGCGGGGCGTGGCTCGTCTCCGACGAGATCTACCACGGCCTCACCTACGAGGGCCGCGAGCACACGGTGCTGGAATTCACCGACCGCGCGTTCGTCCTCAACGGCTTCTCGAAGGCCTATGCCATGACGGGGTGGCGGCTGGGGTACCTGATCGCGCCGAAGTCCCACATCCGGATCCTGCAGAAGCTTCATCAGAACTTCTTCATCTCGTCGAACGAGTTCGTCCAGTGGGCAGGTGTGGCGGCGCTGCGCGAGGCGGGGGAAGAGGTCGTGCGCTTCCGGCGGATCTTCGACGAGCGACGCCGGGCCATGGTGACCGGGCTGCGGGAGATCGGGCTGGGGGTCGGGCCCGAGCCGACCGGCGCCTTCTACGTGTTCGCCGATGCCCGGGCGTATTGCGAGCGCTCGTATGACTTCGCCTTCGAGGTGTTGGCCGGCGCCCACGTGGCGGTGACTCCCGGCATCGACTTCGGCCCCGGCGGCGAAGGGTACCTCCGGTTCTCCTACGCCAACGGGCTCGAGCGCGTCCGGGAGGCCGTGCGGAGGCTGGGGGAGTTCCTGCGAGCTCGCGCGTGTTGACCGCGCTTCACCGTTGGACTACGCTCGTGTCTCGGCGCCGGGGTGGCGCCGCCCGAAGGCCCACGCAGTTCACCACGGGAGGGGCTATGTCGAACGGCGCAGGGTCGGATATCGTCGGGGACTTCCGGCTGGGTCTGGACCTGATGAAGCGCTATCCGGTGATGGCGGCGCCTCCGCTCATCGCGATGGCGCTGATGTTCGTCCTCGGCCTGGTCTTTTTCGGGGGCGCGTTGACCATCTTCGCCGTCGGCGGCCTGTCGGGCGGACGCGGCGTCGCCGGAGCCATCGTCGGGGGTCTCCTCTTCTCCGCGGTCCTGGCCGTCGTCGCCCTGCTGGTCAATCTGGTGGCCTCGGCGGTCGTCGTCATCATGGCCCGCGATGCCCTGGCGACCCGCGAGCCCTCGATGGGTGACGCGCTCTCGGCCGTCATGGGGCGCCTGGGCGACGTGGCGGTGGCGTCGTTTCTCGTCGCCCTGATCGTGGGGATCGCTTCGCTCTTCTTGGTGGTGCCCGGCATCATCGCCGGCTTCTTCCTCATGTTCGTGCTCCCGGCCGTGCTCCTCGACGGCCGCGGTGCGGTCGACGCGCTCGGCCGCAGCGCCACCCTGGTCAAGGACAACCTGGGTCCGGCTCTCGGGCTGGTCATCGGGGCCATCGTCGCCATCGTCGTCATGGCCATCGTCTCGATGATCCTCGGGATGGTGCCGCTCCTCGGACATCTGGCGTCGATGCTCCTGGGGGGCGCCTTCATCGCCTACCTGACGGTCGTCGCCGTCCGCGTCTACCAGACGCTGCCGCGGCGGTGAGGGGGCCCCGTGGACGTCCACCCCGGCGTCTAGAGGCCATGCCGGAGACCGTCGCCGCCAAGCGCGCGCGGGCCCTCGAGATCATCCGGCTCCTCGATCGGGCCTATCCCGAGGCCACGATCGCGCTCAGATTCTCGAGCCCGCTCGAGCTCCTGGTGGCGACCATCCTGGCCGCCCAGTGCACCGACGAGCGGGTGAACCAGGTGACGGAAAGCCTCTTCCGCAAGTACCGCACGGCGCGCGACTACGCGGCGATCGATCCCGCCACCTTCGAGCGCGAGATCCGGTCCACCGGCTTCTTCCGGGCCAAGACCAGGGCCATTGCCGGCATGGCCCGCGCGCTCCTCGAGCATCACGGGGGCGGGGTGCCGCGGACCCTGGAGGCGCTGACGGCGCTGCCCGGGGTGGGCCGCAAGACCGCCAACGTGGTTCTCGGCAACGCCTTCGACACCCCGGGCATCGCGGTGGACACCCACGTCTTCCGGGTATCGCAGCGCCTGGGGCTGGCCGGGTCGGACGTCCCCGACCAGGTCGAAGCCCAGCTCGCCGAGGTCATCCCCCGACCCCGGTGGACCCACTTCTGCCACCTCCTCCAGGCCCACGGACGCCAGATCTGCCTGGCCCGGGCCCCCGACTGCCCGGTCTGTCCCGTGCGGCTCCTGTGCCCGTGGCCGGGGAAGACGGTGTCCGGGCGCCCGGGGCGCGCCGCGCCCGCCGGCCGCGCCGGCTCGCCCGCCCGGACTCGGGCGGCTCGGGCCGGTCGAGCGCCGCGGGGTTGACAGTGCCGGCCTCGTCGGCTAAGGTATTGTGTTGCGTGAATTCTGCTGGGCCGACGGTCTCAGGCCGCTCATTCCGGCCGCCGCGGAGACCTCTTCACCGGAGACAGACGTCGACATGCCTACGTTCATGCCGAAGAAGGAGCGCATCACCCGGAAGTGGTACCTCGTCGACGCCGAGGGCAAGGTCCTCGGCCGACTCGCGGCCCGGGTCGCGACGCTCCTCATCGGCAAGCACAAGCCGATCTACGCGCCGCACCTCGACGTGGGGGATCACGTCGTCGTGATCAATGCGGAGAAGGTCCACCTCACGGGCCAGAAGCTCACCGACAAGCTGTACCGCTGGCACTCCGGGTACATCGGAGGCCTGCGCGAGGTACGGGCCGAGACGATGCTGAGAACGCATCCGGAGCGGATGATCGAGTGGGCGGTGACGGGGATGCTACCCAAGACGAAGCTCGGGCGGGCCATGGCCAAGAAGCTCAAGGTTTACCGGGGCGCCGACC
This sequence comes from Candidatus Methylomirabilota bacterium, assembly GCA_036005065.1. Classification (NCBI taxonomy): domain Bacteria; phylum Methylomirabilota (SeqCode); species Candidatus Methylomirabilota bacterium. The sequence continues at coordinate 40,049 of DASYQW010000197.1, forward strand.
ATCCGCACGCCGCCCAGCATCCCGAGCCCCTCGACCTCGGGCGAACGGACGCCCGGTCCAAGGAGTCGTGATGGCCGAGACCCAGCAGTTCTACGGCACCGGCCGGCGGAAGACCTCGGTCGCCCGCGTCTTCCTCCGCCACGGTCAGGGGCAGATCACCGTCAACCGGCGGCCGTTCGTGGACTACTTCCCGCGGGAGAGCCTGCGGCTCCTGGTCGCTCAGCCCCTCGAGTTGACGGGCACCGCCGCCCAGCTCGACGTCCTGGCCAACGTGAGGGGTGGGGGACTCTCCGGCCAGGCCGGCGCGGTGCGCCACGGGATCGCCCGAGCCCTCCTCGAGTTCAGCGACAAGCTCAGGCCCCAGCTCAAGCGGGCAGGGTTCCTGACCCGTGACCCCCGGATGAAGGAACGGAAGAAGTACGGGCAGCCGGGTGCGCGCAAGCGCTTCCAGTTCTCGAAGCGGTAGCCGAGATCGATCCGGACGTCACGGGGGAAGGTCGACGCGACCTTCCCCTTTTTTCATGAGGGGTGGGAGATGGAGCCGAAGCTGAAGGTTGCCGTGGCGGGGGCCACGGGGTACATGGGAGCGGAGCTGCTCCGCCTGCTGGCCGTCCATCCGAAGGTGCAGCTCATCACGGTGATGGCGTCGGAGCGCTCGGCCGGCCTCCCGCTGGGCCGGCTGATTCCCAGCCTCAGGGGCCAGTTTCCCCTGACCGTCGAGGCGCTCGACGCCGAGCGGCTCGCCGCTCAGGCTGACTGCGTGATGCTCGCCCTGCCCTACGGCGAGACGCACCGTGTGGTGTCGGTCCTCCGCCGTCGGGGACGGCGGGTCGTCGATCTCTCCTCGGATTACCGTCTGCGGAATGCGGCCGAGTTCGAGGCCTGGTACAAGACGCCGCACACCGATCCCGAAGGTCTCGCCGAAGCGGTGTACGGCCTCCCGGAGCTCTATCGCAAGGAGATCGCGGCGACCCGGTTGGTGGCGAACCCCGGCTGCTATCCGGTGGGGGCGCTGCTGGCCATCGTCCCGCTCCTCAAGGCGGGCCTCGGGCGGGTCGATGGCATCGTCATCGACTCGAAATCCGGCGTCACCGGGGCCGGGTCCATGAGCCAGAAGCCGGACCCGATGTACCTCTACGCCGAGGCGAATGAGAACCTCCAGGCCTACGGGGTGGCCCGGCACCGGCACACCCCGGAGATCGAGCAGGCCCTGTCGGGAATGGTCGGCGCTCCGGTCCAGGTCACCTTCACGCCCCACCTGGTGCCGATGAATCGGGGCCTCTTCACGACCGCCTACGTCCTGCTGGCGCGAAGCGCCTCCACCGGGGAGTGCCTGGCCGCCTTCCGGGAGGCCTACGCGGGCGAGCCCTTCGTGCGCGTCCTCGACGAGGGCGAGTTCCCCAAGACGCGGGCCGTCCTCGGGTCGAACTATTGCGACGTGACGGCGGTGGTGGATGCCCGCACCGGCCGGGCGATCTGCTTGAGCGCGCTCGACAACCTCGGAAAGGGGGGCGCCGCTCAGGCCATCCAGAACCTGAACATCATGCACGGGTGGGACGAGCGGACGGGCCTCGACGCTCCCCCCGTCTACCCATGAGCCCCGCTATGGCCGAGATCGAGTGGATCGAGGGCGGGATCACGGCCGTCCCCGGGATCTTCGGCGCCGGCCTCCACTGCGGGATCAAGCCCGGCTCGGCCCGCGACCTGGCCCTCGTCTACTCGTCGGCGCCGGCCACGGCGGCCGGGGTCTTCACGACCAACCGGATCCAGAGCGCGCCGGTCAAGATCTCGCGGGAGCGCGTGCAGGCCGGGGTCGCCCAGGCGATCGTGGCCTCCAGCGGGTGCTCGAACGTGTGTACCGGCGAGCAGGGGCTCCGGGACGCTCGCGAGATGACGGAGGTCGTCGCCCGTGAGCTCCGTATCCCGGAAACCCGGGTGCTGGTGGCCTCGACCGGCATCATCGGACGGTACCTGCCGATGGACCGCATCCGGCCGGCCCTGCCCAAGCTCGTCAAGGCCCTGTCGCCCCAGGGCAGCCGGCACGCGGCCGAGGGGATCATGACGACCGATACCCACCCGAAGGAGGCCGCGCTGCGCGTGGAGATCGGCGGGCGCCCGATCACCATCGGGGCGATCGCGAAGGGAACGGGCATGATCCACCCGATGATGGCCACCATGTTCTGCTTCGTGGCCACCGACCTGGCGGTATCGCGGGACGCGCTCCAGGCGGCCATCCGGCGCGCCGCGAACGGCTCGTTCAATCGCATCAGCGTCGACGGCGACATGAGCACCAGTGACACGGTGGTGATCCTGGCCAACGGGCTGGCCGAGAATCGCCCGCTGGCCCGCGGCGACCGGCGACTCCGGGTATTCCAGCACGCGCTGGACGGGCTGACCCAGCGGCTGGCGGTCATGCAGGTCCGGGACGGCGAGGGCGCCACGCTCGTGATCGACGTGCAGGTACGCGGGGCCAAGACCCGGCGAGACGCCGAGGCCGCCGCCCGGGCCATCGCCAACTCGCCCCTCTTCAAGACGTCCATGGCCGGCCGTGACCCGAACTGGGGGCGCGTGATGGCCGCGCTGGGAGCCTCCGGGATCCCGGTCCAGGAGGAGCGGGTCGGCATCTGGTATGGTGACGAGCAGGTCGCGGCCGGCGGCAAGCCCAGGGAGAACGTCCGCTGGGAGCGGGTCAAGGCGGAGCTGGCCAAGCCCGAGGTCACGCTCATCGTGGATCTCGGGCTCGGCGGAGGCCACGACCACGTCTGGACCTGCGATCTGACGGAGGACTACGTTAAGATAAACACTGGCACGAGCTAGATCATCGGAGGGGGGCTATGCCCCCCTCCGACGGCCCCCGCGGCAAAGCCGCGGCCGTCCGCATTCGCGGACGGCTTCGGGGCCTGCCTCCCCCAAGGAGTGGGGGAAGGAGCGATTGGGAGGTGCCACGGCGGGCCGACGCCTGCCCATCTCACACGCGTCCCGGTGTCGGTGGCGGGGATGGTCCCCGCAGGGGACGCGGAGGCGAACCGAACCAGGAGGTCAAATGTCTCAGATCACGATGAAGGAACTGCTGGAGGCCGGGGTCCACTTCGGCCACCAGACCAAGCGCTGGAACCCGAAGATGGCGAAGTACATCTTCGGCGAGCGCAACGGCATCTACATCATCGACCTGCAGAAGACGCTCAAGAAGTTCCGGGACGCGTACCTGTTCACCCGGAACCTGGCCGCCGAGGGCGGCACCCTTCTCTTCGTCGGTACCAAGAAGCAGGCCCAGGAGACGATCGCCGACGAAGCCACCCGGGCCGGGATGTTCTTCGTCAACCAGCGGTGGCTCGGCGGCACCCTGACCAACTTCGCCACGATCCGCAAGTCGATCAACCACCTGAAGCGGCTCGACGAGATGCGGGACACCGGCGAGCTCGAGCGTCTGACCAAGAAGGAAGCGCTCGGTCTCGATCGCGAGCGGGCCAAGCTCGAGAAGGCGCTGGCCGGCATCAAGCAGATGGATCGCCTGCCCTCGGCAGTCTACGTCATCGATCCCCGCAAGGAGAAGATCGCCATCGCCGAGGCCCAGAAGCTCGCCATCCCGATCATCGCCATCGTGGACACCAACTGCGACCCCACCGGGATCGACTACCCCATTCCTGGGAACGACGACGCGATCCGCGCGATCCGGCTGATTACGTCTCGAATCGCCGACGCCGTGGTCGAAGGACGAGGCGTCGTGAGCAAGGTGGGCGCAGAGGAGCCGGTCGTGCCGGTGGCCGCACCGGCCGAGCCGGAGGCGTCCGCCCCGACCGGCGACGTGGCGGAGAAGGCGGAGAGCCTGCCGATCACCTCCTAGCGCCGACCCGGTGCCTGTCGGCTACCGGGCCGCGCCCGGAGGCGAGGACTGAGGAGGAACCCAGAGACCATGGCCACGACGGCGGAGCGAGTACGCGAGCTTCGGGACAAGACCGGAGCCGGCGTAATGGACTGCAAGGAGGCGCTGGCCGCCTCGCAGGACGACCTCGAGAAGGCGGTCGACTACCTGCGCAAGAAGGGGCTGGCCTCGGCGGCCAAGCGCGCGCATCGCGAGGCGCGCGACGGCGTGGTGGGGGCGTACATCCATCACGGCGGCAAGCTCGGGGTGCTCGTCGAGGTGAACTGCGAGACGGACTTCGTGGCCCGTACCGAGCAGTTCCAGGACCTCGTCAAGGTCCTGGCCATGCAGGTGGCAGCCGCCAACCCGACCTACGTGTCGCGGGAGGAGGTGCCGCCGGCGGTGATCGAGCGCGAGAAGGAGATCTACCGCCAGCAGGTGGCCGACCAGAAGAAGCCGCCCCAGGTACTGGAGAAGATCATCGAGGGGAAGCTCGCGAAGTTTTACGAGGAGACCTGCCTCCTCGACCAGGCCTACGTCAGGGATCCGAGTGGCAAGACGCGCGTGAAGGACGTCGTCGGCGAGCTCAGCGCCAAGACGAGCGAGAAGATCGCCGTCCGGCGATTCGCCCGGTTCCAGGTCGGCGAGTAATCTTCGGAGGGGGGCTTTGCCCCCCTCCGACGGCCCTCCCGGCGGTGGCCGGGCCGGTCTGACCGATGAGCGGCCGGGACGGTGTCCCGGCCGTGGCGGCGACCGGATCGGGCCTGCCTCCTCCAAGGAAGGCCAGGAGGGAGAGTGGCGGAAGACCAGCCCCGGTACAAGCGGATCCTGCTGAAGCTGTCAGGGGAGGCGCTCGCCGGCGAGCAGGGCTATGGCATCGACCCGCCGGTCCTCGAGCGCATCGTCGACGAAGTCCGGGGCATCCGCGACCTCGGCGTCGAGATCGCGATCGTGATCGGCGGCGGCAACATCTTCCGCGGGCTGCAAGCCTCGGCCTCGGGGATGGACCGGGCCTCGGCCGACTACATGGGGATGCTGGCCACGGTCCTCAACGGCCTCGCGCTCCAGAACACGCTCGAGAAGGCGAGGCTCATGACGCGGCTCCAGTCGGCGATCAACATGCCGGCAGTGGCCGAGCCCTACATCCGACGGCGGGCCATCCGGCACCTCGAAAAGGGCCGGATCGTCATCTTCGCCGCCGGCACCGGGAACCCGTTTTTCACGACCGACACCGCGGCCGCGCTGCGCGCCGTCGAGATCGGGGCCGAGGTCATCCTCAAGGCCACCAAAGTCGACGGCATCTACTCCTCCGATCCTCTCCTCGACCCCCACGCTGAGCTCCTGCCCCGCGTCACCTACATCGAGGTGCTCAACCGGGGGCTGCGCGTCATGGACACGACCGCCATCTCGCTGTGCATGGACCACAAGCTGCCCATCGGCGTCTTCAACCTGAACACTTCGGGTAACCTCCGCCGCATCGTGATGGGGGAGCCCGGCATCGGGTCGTTCGTCGGCGCCAGCGAGGCGCCGCCAGCGAGGTGAGATCATGACCTCCACCCAAGCGGTCCACAAGGACGCCGAGGGGCGGATGCAGGGCGCGCTCGACACGCTGACCCGGGAGTTCGCGGGAGTGCGAACCGGGCGGGCGACCATCGCGCTCCTGGAGGGAATCCGGGTCGACTACTACAACGCGCCCACCCCCGTGAACCAGGTCGCCAGCATCTCGGTGCCCGATTCGCGGACGCTGCTCATCCAGCCGTGGGACGCGAGCGTGTTGTCCAAAATCGAGAAGGCGATCCAGAAATCCGACCTCGGGCTGACGCCGGCTAACGACGGAAAGCTCATCCGCCTCTCCATCCCGCCGCTCAACGAGGAGCGGCGGAAGCAGCTCGCCAAGGCCGTGGGCAAGCTCGCCGAGGAGGCCCGGGTGGCGGTGCGGAACATCCGCCGCGAGGCGAAGGACAAGCTCCGCGGGTTGGCCAAGGACAAGAAGATCTCCGAGGACGACGAGAAGCGAAGCGAGACCGAGCTGCAGAAGCTGACCGACCGGTTCATCCAGCGCGTGGACGAGCTCCTGAAGAAGAAGGAGCAGGAGATTCTCGAGTTTTGACGGCCCCGCCCTCCGGAGGAGAGCGCGGTCCGGGCACCGAGCCGCTGCTGGCGCGAAGCCTCGAAGCCGACGATGCGCTCCTGGAAGCTGTCCGGGCCCAGCCGCTGCCCCGCCACGTGGCCATCATCATGGACGGCAACGGCCGGTGGGCGGCCGCCCGCAACCTCCCGCGCGTCGCCGGCCACCGCGAGGGTGTCAAGGCGGCGCGGGCGGCGGTGCGGGCCGCCGGCCGGCTCGGCATCGAGTACCTGACGCTGTACGCCTTCTCCTCCGAGAACTGGGCCCGGCCGGCCGCCGAGGTGGACTTCCTGATGCGGCTCCTGGAGAGCTCGGTGGACGAGGAGCTGCCCGAGCTCGTGCGGAACAACGTGCGCCTGCGCATCCTCGGTGAGACCACCGGCCTCTCCGAGGGCGTTCGCGCGAGCATCGACCGGGCCATGCGGGCGACCGAAGCCAACACGCGCCTGACTCTGCTGATCGCGCTGAACTACGGGGGACGCCGCGAGCTCACGCGGGCCATTCGCGCCCTCGCCGGTCGGGTGGCGCGCGGGGAGCTCGCGCCGGAAGCCATCGACGAGGCCGACATCGCGGGGTCGCTCGACACCGCCGGGATTCCCGACCCCGATCTGCTCATCCGCACCAGCGGCGAGTTCCGGCTCTCGAACTTCTTGTTGTGGCAAGTCGCCTACACCGAGCTCCTGGTCGTGCCGACGCTGTGGCCCGACTTCTCCCCCCGCGACCTCTCTCTCGCCGTGGCCGACTACCAGCGACGGAGCCGCCGCTTCGGCGGTCTCTGAGAGCCCCGCTACCTGGCCGGGCGGGCGAGTGCTCGCTCAGCGCGCTCTCCTCGCGGTCGTCGCCATCCCGCTGATCGTGGCCCTGGTGTGGCTGGCGCCGGCCTGGCTCTTCGCGGCCTTCGTCCTCGTGCTGGCGCTGGTCGCGCAGTGGGAGCTGTACCGGATGTTCGCCCGGGTCGGTGTGGCGGCCGAGCAGGCGGCCGGGTTCCTCCTGGGGGGGAGCGTCGTCCTGGCCTTCGCGTTCGGAGGATCGCTGCGGCCCTGGCTGGTGTCGCTGGCGCTCTCGCTGGCGGTGGCCGGCTGCCTCGCGCTGGGGCTGGGCCGCGGGTCCGGGGTGGCGCCCGACTGGGCGGGCATCGCGCTGACGCTGCTCGGCATCTGCTACTGCGCCTGGCTGCTCGGGCACGCGATCTGGCTCCGGGCCCTCCCGGACGGCGCGGCGCTGACGCTCCTCGTCCTGGGGGTGACCTGGTGCGGCGAGACCGCCGCCTACTTCGTGGGACGACGCTGGGGCCGGCGCAAGCTCGCGCCGCGGATCAGCCCGGCCAAGACCGTCGAGGGCGCGGTGGCCCAGGTTCTGGTCTCGGTCGCCGCCGCCCTCCTGACCGTCCGGATGGGTGTGCTCACGCCGTGGCATGCGATCGGGATCGGGCTCACCCTCGGCGTCCTCGCCCAGGTCGGGGATCTCACCGAGTCCTTTCTCAAGCGCAGCGCCGAGACGAAAGACGCCAGTCGCTTGCTGCCGGGGCACGGCGGGCTGCTCGATCGATTAGACTCCTTGCTCTTCAACGTCCCCGCCCTGTATTATTATGTGAAACTTTTTTCCAGCTAGGACCTTTGGTATTGACCGCGCGCGGCGGGATGTCCGGCCGCCGCGGGCATGGCGGTCCGCTCCGAGCGGCGGCTTTGCCGCCGCCGCGACGGGGGGGCCTCGGGGGGGTCTTCCGAGACCCCCCGAAGAGCTGGCCGCAGTGAGGACTAGTCGACCGTGAAAAGCGTGACCGTGCTCGGGGCGACGGGGTCCGTCGGCCGACGGACTCTCGAGCTGGTCGGCCATTTCCCCGAGGAGTTCAGGATCGCGGGACTGGCCGCGCGGGGCTCGAATCTCCCGCTCCTCATCGAGCAGATCCGGCGGCACCGTCCCGACGCGGTGGCCCTCCTCGATGCCGCCGCGGTGGCGGCGCTCCAGCGGGAGCTGCCGATCCCGCGCCCCGAGCTCTTGGCCGGCCCCGAAGGCCTGGCGGCGCTGGCCGCCGAGGTGAAGGCCGACATCGTCGTCTCGGCCCTGGTGGGCGGAGCAGGCCTCCTGCCCACGCTGGCCGCGATCCGGGCCGGGCGGACCGTGGGGCTGGCCAACAAGGAGCCGCTGGTCATGGCGGGCGCCCTGATGACGGCGGCGGCCCGCGAGCACGGCGTGGCCCTCCTGCCGGTCGACTCCGAGCACAGCGCGATTTTCCAGTGCCTGGCCAGCGCCCCGGCCCACCAGGTCAAGCGCCTGATCCTGACCGCTTCCGGCGGCCCGTTCGCGGCGGTCTCGCGCGACGCGCTCGAGCAGGTCACGGTGAGCCAGGCCCTCCAGCATCCGACCTGGCGCATGGGCGCCAAGATCACCATCGACTCGGCGACCCTCATGAACAAGGGGCTCGAGGTCATCGAAGCCCACTGGCTGTTCGGGATGCCCTTCGACCGCGTCGACGTCGTGGTCCACCCCCAGTCCATCGTCCACTCGATGGTCGAGTTCATCGATGCCTCCGTGCTCGCCCAACTCGGGATGCCGGACATGGCTGTCCCCATCCTGTACGCTCTGAGCTATCCCGACCGGCTGCCGTGTCCCGCCCCGGCGCTCGATCTGGTCAAGGTCGGCGCCCTGACCTTCCAGGCGCCCGACCCCACGCGCTTCCCGTGCCTCGCGCTGGCGCGCGAAGCCGGCCTGGCCGGGGGCGCCGCGCCGGTCGCCCTGAACGCGGCCAACGAGGTCGCGGTGTCGGCGTTCCTCGACGGCCGCTGCGGGTTCATGGACATCCCGCGTCTGATCGCGAGGGCGCTCGACACCCACGCGGGCATGGGGGTGGACAGTCTCGAGGCGTGCCTGAAGGTCGATGCGATGGTCCGCCGCTGGGCCCAGGCGGCGCTCGGCGGCGGGACCCAGTCGGCGGAGGCGTGAAAGCGTGGCGGTGGCCCTCGCCGGCGTCCTGACCCTCGCGGGTTTCTCCTGGGCGGTGAGCGGCGTGCTCGCCCAGCTCGTCTCGGGGGGCGGCCCGTCGACCGCGGTCACCTACATCGTGAGCGCCCTGGTCGCCCTGGGCGCGCTCATCTTCATTCACGAACTCGGACACTTCCTGGTGGCGAAGGCGTCGGGGGTCGGGGTGGAGCGCTTTTCGCTCGGCTTCGGGCCCCGGCTCTGGTCCATGCGTCGCGGCGAGACCGAGTACTGCATCTCGATCGTGCCGCTCGGCGGGTACGTGAAGATGGTCGGGGAGGAGGCCCACGGCGAAGAGGCGATCCATCCCGCGACCGACGTCCCGCGGGAGGTCCGGACTGATCCGCGGAAGTCCTTCGCCCTCAAGCCGCTCTGGGTCCGAGCCCTGATCGTGTTCGCCGGACCCGGGATGAACTTCGTCCTGGCCGCCGTCATCTTCTCCTTCATCTTCGCGGCCGTCGGGGTCCCGGTCTTCCCGACCACGGTCGGGCGGGTGCTGCCCGAGTCGGCGGCGGCCCAGGCCGGACTCCAGCCGGGCGACGACATCCTGGCGGTGGACGACCGCCCCGTCCGGCACTGGGGCCAGATCGAGGAGCGCGTGGCGCGCTCCGAAGGCCGGCCGCTGGCGCTGACCGTCTCCCGGGACGGAGTCCGGCGGGCGATGACCGTGACGCCCCGGCGGGTGCCCGCCCGGACGCCGTTCGGCGAGCCGACCGAGGTCTGGAGCCTGGGGACCGGCCCGTATTTCCCGCCGGTCGTGGGAGAAGTGCAGCCGGGGATGCCCGCCGCCGAGGCGGGACTCCAGCCCCGCGACCGCATCGTCGCCCTCGACGGCCGACCCGTCGGGACGTGGGACGAGCTGGCCGAGACGATCTCGAAGATGCCCGGCCGGCCGGTCGCGCTGACCATCGAGCGGAGCGGACAGCGGTTGGAGACCTCGGTCACGCCGCGGGCGGTGACCGAGCGGGATCCGTTGGGCAACGAGACCCAGGTCGGCCGGATCGGCATCGCCCGGGCATCGTCCCAGACCTTCCTCCGCTCGGATCCGATCACCGCGCTCGGGCAGGGCATCCAGCGGACCTGGGACGTGACCGCGCTGACGGTGGTGTCGATCTGGAAGCTGGTGACCGGCACCATCCCGGCGTCCAACATCGGCGGGCCGCTCCAGATCAGCATGGCGGCTGGCCAGCAGGCCCAGCAGGGCTTGGTTGCCTACGCGTTCTTCGTGGCGCTGATCAGCGTGAACCTGGCCATCCTGAACCTGCTGCCGGTCCCGATGCTGGACGGCGGCCACCTCCTCTTCTTCGCCATCGAGGGCGTGCAGGGGCGGCCCCTGTCCGTGCGCAAGCGGGAGCTGGCGCAGCAGATTGGCTTGGCCCTCCTGATGCTCCTGATGGTGTTCGCCCTCTTCAACGACCTCTCGCGGCTGCTGCCCGTCAGCAAGCTGTTCAAATAGAGGGATTCATGACGACCACTCCGGTCCAGCTCGGCCCCCGTCGCCGGGCTCGGCCCCTGCAGCTCGGCAAGGTGGAGGTCGGGGGCGACGCCCTCATCACGGTGCAGTCCATGACCAAGACCGACACCCGCAACGTCGAGGCCACCGTCGACCAGATCTGGGCGCTGGAGGCAGCCGGCTGCGAGATCGTGCGGGTCGCGGTGCCGGTCAAAGAGGCGGCCGAGAAGCTGGCGGCGATCAAGAAGCAGATCCGGATCCCGCTGGTGGCCGACATCCATTTCAACTACAAGCTCGCGCTGAAGGCGCTCGAGCAGGGAGTCGACGGGCTCCGTCTCAATCCGGGCAACATCGGCGGCAAGCAATTCGTGATGGAGGTCGTCAACCTCGCCAAGGAGCGGCGCATCCCCATCCGCATCGGCGTGAACGCCGGGTCGCTCGAGAAGGACCTCCTGGCGCGCGACAACGGCCCCACCGCCCGTGGCATGGTCGATTCGGCCCTCCGGCACATCCGGATCCTGGAGGACTGCGGCTACCCCGAGATGAAGATCTCGCTGAAGGCCTCCGATCCGGCGATGATGATCGAGGCCTACCGGCTGCTGGCCGACCAGGTGGACTACCCGTTCCATCTCGGCGTCACCGAGGCCGGGACGCCCACGATCGGCGCCATCAAGTCGGCGGTCGGCATCGGGACGCTGCTGGCGGAGGGGATCGGCGACACCATCCGGGTCTCGCTGTCGGCCGACCCCGTCGAGGAAGTGCGGGTCGGCCTCGAGATCCTGAAGGCCCTCGGGCTCCGGACGCAGGGCATCACCTTCGTCTCCTGCCCGGGCTGCGGGCGGATGGACGTGGATCTGGTGGGGCTGGCGGCGGCCGTGGAGAAGCGGCTCCAGGGGCTCAACAAGAACGTGCACGTGGCGGTGATGGGGTGTGAGGTCAACGGTCCCGGCGAGGCGCGGGGCGCCGACGTCGGCGTGGCCGGCGGCCGCGGCATCGGCCTCATCTTCCGCAAGGGCGAGGTCGTGCGGAAGGTGCCCGAGGCCCAGATCGTGGACGCGTTGTGGGAGGAGGCCCAGATCTTCCTCGCCGAGCAGGAGGCGGCGGAGAAGGCCGTCCGCGCGGACGACTAGGCGCGTGTCGGAGTAATCAGCGGCCGATGACCCCAATCACGGAATGCGTCGAGTAGCGTCAGAGCGGCGGCTTCGCCGCCGCCACCCTCCTCGGGGGAGGTTTCGGAGGGGGCCGTGGAGGCCCCCTCCGATGAACTAGGCGGCATGGGTCAGTACGAGAAGCACGTCTTCGTGTGCACGACCGGGAGCACCTGCCCGACGCAGGGTGACACCGACGCCTACGTGAAGTACATGCGCGCGGAGATCGCCAAGGCGGGCCTCCACGTCCAGATTCGGATCAACAAATCGGGCTGCTTCTCCCAGTGCGGCAACGGCCCGATGATCGTCGTCTATCCGGAAGACGTCTGGTACGCCGGGATCCGAGCCGAGGACCTGCCGGAGATCGTCCAGTCCCACCTCATCGGAGGGAAGCCCGTCGAGCGCCTCCGCTACCGCCCGGGCAAGCCCGGTCCCAACGTCATCGTCGCCAAAGACAGGCACTGAGTCTCCGGCTCTCACTGCGCACCCCTCCCGCGACTGCCATGCGCTGGAGCACGTCGTTCATCCCGACCCTCCGTGAGGACCCGGCCGACGCCGAAGCCGTGAGCCATCGGCTGATGGTCCGGGCCGGGCTCGTCCGCCAGCTCACCGCCGGGATCTACGTCTACCTGCCGCTCGGCCAGCGCGTCATCGACCGCGTCAACGCCATCATCCGGGAAGAGATGAACGCGATCGGCGGCCAGGAGATCACGATGCCGGTGCTGCATCCGGCCGAGCTCTGGCAGCAGAGCGGGCGCTGGTACGACATCAAGGACGAGATGTTCCGCCTGAAGGACCGCCACGGCCGCGACCTCTGCCTCGGCATGACCCACGAGGAAGTGGTGGCCTGGCTGGCCGCCAAGGAGATCCGATCGTACCGGGAGCTACCCCAGGTCTGGTATCAGATCCAGACCAAGGAGCGGGACGAGGCGCGACCCCGCTCCGGCGTCCTCCGCACGCGCGAGTTCTGGATGAAGGACGCCTATACCCTCGATGTCGACGAAGCGGGTCTGGCCAAGGCCTACGACCTCCAGAAGGAGGCGTACATCCGGATCTTCCAGCGCTGCGGCCTCCGCGTCCACGTCGTCGAGTCGGACCCCGGGATGATGGGCGGGCTCGGCGCCCACGAGTTCATGGCGCCGAGCGCGGCCGGCGAGGACGACATCGCGCTGTGCGAGGGGTGCGGCTACGCGGCCAACCTCGAGCTGGCGGGCTCCCGCCCGGCGGCGCCGAGCTTCCGGGACTCTTCGCGGGAGGAGGTGGCCACGCCCGGCGTGCGCACGATCGCCGACGTCTGCGCCCTCCTCGAGGTAGAGCCGGCGCTCACGCTCAAGACGCTCGTCTTCGTGGCGAAGGCCGGCCCTGTCCTGGCCCTGGTGCGCGGGGACCAGCAGGTGCACGAGAAGAAGCTGACCCGCGTCCTGGGAGGCGAGGTCCGCCCCGCCCACCCCGATGAAGTGCAGGAGGCGCTCGGCGCGCCGGTCGGTTCGGTGGGCCCGGTCGGGGCCAGGCTCCCCATCGTCGCGGACGAGACGCTCCGGGAGGGCGTCTACGTCTGCGGGGCGAACCGGGAGGGGTTCCACTGGAAGGGGATCCGCCCCGGACGCGACTTCACGGTGACGCAGTACGCCGACATCCACGCGGCCCAGGCTGGCGAGGGGTGCCCCCGCTGCGGGAAGGCCCTTCGGGTCGAGCGCGTGATCGAGGTCGGCAACATCTTCAAGCTCGGCACGAAGTACTCGGTGCCACTCAAGGCCGTCTACCTCGACGAGCGGGGTCAGGAGCGGCCGATCGTCATGGGATCCTACGGCATCGGCCCGGCGCGGATCGCCGCCGCGGCCATCGAGCAGCGCCACGATGCCGACGGGATCGTGTGGCCCTGGTCGATCGCGCCCTCCCACGTCCACGTGCTTCCCGTGAATGTGAAGGACGGCGGCGTCCGCGACACCGCCGAGCGCCTCTACCGAGAGCTCCGAGAGGCCGGCTTCGACGTCCTCCTCGACGACCGGGACGAGCGCCCCGGCGTCAAGTTCAAGGATGCGGACCTCCTCGGGATCCCCCTGCGGGTCACGGTGGGGGCGCTCCTCGCCAAGGAGGGCCGGGTCGAGGTACGGGCCCGGCGGGACAGGCAGGACGTCAAGGTCCCGCCGGCCGAAGTGAGCGCGACCGTGAAGGATCTGGCTCGCCGCCTCGCCGAGGCGCCCTAGGCTCTTCGGGGGGGTCTGGGAAGACCCCCCGATGCCCCCCCTCGGTTGCGGCGGCACAGCCGCCGCTCGGAGCGCTGCTCGACGCATCGCCCGCGCGGGGCGAGCTGCCGGGTTACTCCGACACGCCCCGAGCTAGGCCCTCGGGTCGTCGAATCCCGGGCTCACTTCCCGGGACCTTCCCCCCGCTGACCTTCCACGGTATACTGTGCTGTTGGTAAAGTGGGCTTCGCCCACTTTTTTCGTTGAGTGAGCGCAAGTTAGCATCAGCGGAGGTGTCCAAGTGTCGGTCGGGACGGGGACGCGTCCTCTCACGGAGGCCATCGAGACCCTGGCGGCGCCGGTCATCCGCGCCCACGGGCTCATCCTGGTCGACGTGGATCTCCGCGGCAGCGGGCGACGCAGCGTGCTCCGATTCTTCATCGACAGGCCCGGTGGCGTGTCGATCAGCGACTGCCAGCGCTTCAGCGCCGAGATCGGCGATCTTCTGGATGCGGAGAACCTCCTGCCGGAGAGCTACGACCTCGAGGTCTCCTCTCCGGGGCTCGACCGCGAGCTCAAGAAGGACCGCGAGCTCCGCTGGGCGATGGGGCGGCAGGTGCGCGTCTTCGCGCGGGAGCCGGTCGAGGGGCAGCGCGAGTTCGTCGGGCGGCTGCGGGAGGTCGCGGAGGGCTTCTTGACCCTGGCGGAGGCGTCAGGTCCGCGCCAGATCCCCCGGGCGCTCCTCACGAAGGTGCGCCTGGAGGTGGAGCCCGTGCGCTCCGCCTGAGCCGGGAGGTCCACATGAACCGAGAACTGCTGTACGTGATCGAGCAGATCGGTCGCGAGAAGGGCATCGGTACCGAGGTCCTCTTCGAGGCCCTGGAATCGGCCTTGCTGTCGGCGTCGAAGCGGACGATGGGAGTGGGCGAGAACGTGCGCCTGACGCTCGACCGGCGCACCGGCGCGATTCGGGTGTTCGCCGAGAAGAAGGTCGTGGAGACGGTCACCGATCCCAAGATCGAGGCGAGCCTGGACGAGGCCCGCCGCCTCAAGCCGGACGCGCAACTCGACGACATCGTGGAGGTCGACCTCGAGCCCCGCGAGTTCGGTCGCATCGCGGCGCAGACGGCCAAGCAGGTGATCCTCCAGCGGGTGCGGGAGGCGGAGCGCCAGGGAATCTTCACCGAATACAAGGACCGCGAGGGCACCCTCGTGCGGGGCGTGGTTCACCGCATCGAGAAGCGCACCGTCGTCGTGGACCTCGGGCGGACCGAGGCCGTCCTCACCGAGCGGGAGCAGATCCCCGGCGAGCGTTACTCGCCCGGAGACCGGATCCGCGCGTATATTCTGGAGGTCAAGAACACGCCGAAGGGGCCGCAGGTGATGCTTTCCCGGAGTCACCCCGGCTTCCTCGTCCGGCTATTCGAGACCGAGATCCCCGAGATCGCGGAAGGCATCGTCCAGGTCAAGGGCGCCGCCCGCGAGCCGGGGGAGCGGGCCAAGCTCGCGGTCGCCTCGACGAAGCGCGACGTCGACCCCATCGGGGCCTGCGTCGGGCTGCGCGGGACGCGCATCCAGGTGATCGTGCGGGAGCTCCGTGGTGAGAAGATCGATATCATCGAATGGGCCGACGATACGGCTACGCTGGTGGCTCGGGCGCTCTCGCCGGCCAAGGTGACGTCGGTCACGCTCAGGGGCGAGGGCGAGGAACGCTCGGCACTGGTCCTGGTGCCGGACAACCAGCTTTCATTGGCCATCGGCAAGAAAGGACAGAACGCCCGGCTGGCCGCGAAGCTCACCGGTCTCCGGATCGACGTGAAGAGCGAGACCGAGCTCGAAGACGACCGCCGGCGGCAGGAAGAGGAGCGGGCGGCCGGACTGGCCGCGCTCAGCGAGCTTCCGCCCGTCGGGGCCGAGCTCGCCCAGATCCTGGCCGCGCACGGCCTGCATTCCCCGGCGAAGATCCGGGAGGCGGGCGCCGCGGCGCTCCGCGACATCGGCAAGATCGGGGAGGCCGAGGCCGACGCCATCGTGGCTGCGGCCGAGGAATGGCTGGCCGCCCGCCAGGCCGACGCGCCGCCGGCGCTCGGGGAGGAGCCGGCGCCGTCCGCGCCGCCCGAGGCTCGCCAGGAGGCACACGGCGGGTGAGCGCCGGCCGACGGGGCGGGCGAACGGCAGCGGCGCCGGTGGGCCCGGGACCCTTTCGAACGTGTGTCGGCTGCCGGCGCGTGCGGCCTCAGGTCGTGCTGGTGCGGCTCGCGCGAGGACCGGGTGGGTCCGTCGAGGCGGACCCGCCTCGCCGCCGGGGCGGCCGCGGGGCCTACCTCTGTCCCCGTGAGGAGTGCCTTCAGGAGGCCCTGCGACGCGGCCGATGGACGCACCTGTTCCGGGGGGCCGCCCACGTCCTGGACGAGACGATCGAGCGCCTGCGAGCGGAGATCGGGAGGGAGCAGGAGAAGGGGCTCGCAGACGACCAGCGTGACGGCGGGAATGATTCCGCGGCCCGACCGAAGGACCGGGCCGGGGCACTCGCCGAAGGGAGATGGTGACTTATGGCGGGGAAGATGCGCGTCAGCGAGCTGGCGAAGGAACTCGGCGTCGCGCCGAAGCTGATCATCGACCAGCTCGAGGCCATGGGGTATCAGGAGAAGACGTCGTCGAGCGCCATCGATGACGGCCTCCTGCGGGAGCTGCGCACGGTGCTCGAGGACAAGGCGGCCGCGTTCGCCCAGCGCGAGGCGGAGCGGCTCGAGGCCGCTCGCGTCACGGCGCTGCGCGCCAAGCTCGAAGCCGCCAAGGCCGCTGCGGCGAAGGCCGCACGCGCGCTCAAGAAGACGGACGGGACGAAGCCCAAGTCCGAGCGGGCGAAGGCGGCCGCGCGGGCCAAGACGGCCCCCAAGGCGGGGGTGGGCATGGCGGTCCCCAAGCCGAAAGTCCCCGAGAAGCCCGTGGTCAGACCCCTGGTGACACTCCCCGCCCCACCCG
Organism: Candidatus Methylomirabilota bacterium; assembly: GCA_036005065.1. Lineage (NCBI taxonomy): Bacteria > Methylomirabilota (SeqCode) > Candidatus Methylomirabilota bacterium. Next base: position 56,790 of record DASYQW010000197.1, read on the forward strand.
AGGAGAAAGTCTCGAAGGTGCCGGCCGAGCCGCCGGTCGAGAAGCTCGCTCCCGTCCCCGACGTCCCGGTGACCGTCGCTGCGGGGCCGCCGGCCGCGCCCGCTCCGCCGACCGAGGAAGCCCCGGCGGCGGCCGAGAAGGCGCCGAAGCCCGCGGAGAAGCCGGCGGCGGCGACGCCCGCCGTCACCCGGCCGGCGCCGCCGGCCAAGCGGGTCAAGGTGAAGGAGCCGGCGGCCAAGGAGCCCGCCGTCAAGGAGCCGACCGCCAAGGAGCCCCCGGCGCCTCCGCCGGCAGAGAAAGTCGCCGCGGCCGCGTCTCCGACCGAAGCGCCTCGCAAGGAGGCGGCGCCGCCGACGGAGCCCGCGCGGGAGGCGCCGAAGCCGACCGACGGCAAGGTGATTCCTCTCCGGCCTCGCCGGGAGGAGCCCGCCGCGCCCGCGGCCGGGCGAGTCGCGGCGCCGGCCGCGCCCGCGGCCGAGGCGCCGGTGGCGGTCGAGCCGCCCGCCGCGCCGCCGGCCACCGCGCCACCGGCCGAGGTGCCGGCGGCGCCCGCGGCCCCGGTCAAGCGCGAAGTGCTCCGGCTGCCCGAGTCGATGACGGTCGGCGAGCTTGCCGAACGGATGCAGAAGAAGTTCGGCGAGGTGATCCGCGAGCTGGTCGCGATGGGGGTGATGGCTTCGATCAACCAGGTCCTCGACCTCGACAAGGCCAAAGCGGTCGCCGCCCGGTTCGGCTTCGACGTGGAAGTCCGGCCGATCGAAGGCTTGGAGGTCGTCGAGGAAGAGGAAGACCCCGCTCAGCTCCGGCTGCGTCCGCCGGTCGTGACGGTCATGGGCCACGTCGACCACGGCAAGACCTCGCTGCTCGACGCGATCCGCAAGACCAAGGTGACCGAGCAGGAGTTCGGCGGCATCACTCAGCACATCGGCGCCTATCAGGTCGAGACTTCGCACGGCAAGGTCACGTTCCTCGATACCCCCGGCCACGAGGCCTTCACGGCCATGCGGGCCCGGGGCGCCCAGGCGACCGACATCGTCATCCTGGTGGTCGCGGCCGACGACGGCGTCATGCCCCAGACCGTCGAGGCGATCAACCACGCGAAGGCCGCCAACGTCCCGATGATCGTGGCCGTCAACAAGGTCGACAAGCCCGATGCCAACCCCGACCGGGTCAAGCAGGAGCTGTCGAACCTCGGGCTCGTACCCGAGGAATGGGGCGGCCAGACGATCTTCGTCGCGACGTCAGCCAAGAAGGGCACTGGCGTCGATCAGCTGCTGGAGATGACCGCGCTTCAGGCCGAGATCATGGAGCTCCGGGCCAACCCGGCTCGCCGGGCGCGGGGCGTGGTCGTCGAGGCCAAGCTCGACCGGGGGCGAGGCCCGGTGGCGACGGTGCTGGTCCAGCAAGGCACCCTTCACGAGGGCGACATCGTGGTAGCCGGCCAGAACTCCGGGCGCGTGCGGGCGCTCTTCAACGATCGGCGCCAGCGCGTCAAGGAAGCCGGGCCGGCCGATCCGGTCGAGATCCTCGGGCTCTCGGGGGTTCCCTCGGCCGGGGACACGCTGGCGGCGGTCGGCGACGAGCGCAAGGCTCGGCAGATCGCCCTGGCGCGGCAGGAGAAGGACCGGAAGCTCACCTCGACCGTCCGCGTCACGCTGGCCGACCTCCACAAGCAAATCGAGGCGGGCGAGGTCAAAGAGCTGCGCGTGATTCTCAAGGGCGACGTCCACGGCTCCCTGGAGGCGCTGCAAGACGCGCTGGAGCGGCTGTCCACCGAGGAGGTCAAGATCCGGGTGATCCACGGCGCCGTCGGCACGCTCACCGAGACCGACGTCATGCTGGCCGCGGCCTCGAACGCCATCATCGTCGGCTTCAACGTCAAGTCGGAGCCGAAGGCCATGCAGCAGGCCCAAGCCGAGCGGGTGGACGTCCGGACCTACAACGTCATCTACGAGGCGATCAACGATCTCAAGGCGGCGCTGTCCGGCATGCTGGCGCCGCTGATCCGGGAGGTGCCGCTCGGTAAGGCGCAGGTGCGGGCGCTCTTCCCCATCAAGAACGTGGGCACCATCGCCGGCTGCTTCGTGACGGAGGGGAAGATCGCGCGGACCGGAAAGGCCCGTCTGGTCCGGGGCAGCCAGGTCGTCGCCGAGAGCCAGCTCGCCTCGCTCAAGCGCTTCAAGGACGACGCGCGCGAGGTGCTGCAGGGCCAGGAGTGCGGCATCGGGCTGGAGGGCGTGTCGGACATCCGGGTGGGCGACCTGATCGAGGTGTACACCACCGAGGAAGTCGCGCGCTCGCTCTAGCCGTGCCGATACCCGGCTGAGCCTGCGGAGTGCGAAGTGGGGACGGCGCGGATCGCGCTAGGGCTGGTGGAGCTGCACCTCGGGGAAGTGGACTCCCTGAAGGGCAAGCGTCACGTTCTGCGGGGCCTGAAGGAGAAGGTGAAGAACCGATTCAACGTGTCGGTGGCGGAGGTCGATCACGAAGACCTCTGGCAGCGAGCGACGCTGGCGGTGGCCTGCGTCGCCAACGACGCTCGCCTCGCCAACGAGGTCGTGTCCAAGGCGGTGAACTTCATCGAATCGCTCTCGGACGGCGCCGTCATCGACGTCCGAGTGGAAGTGCTTTGATTCCTGCGGAGTGGGGCGATGCCCCCCTCCGACTCCGCGAGAGGATGCAAGCGGCCAGCCATGCAGGGGAAACGGCTCGATCGGATCAACCAGCTCATCAAGGAGGAGATCTCCCATCTTCTCCAGCGTGAGCTCAAGGACCCCCGCCTGGGCTTCGTCACGGTGACGGAGGTCGCGGTCTCCAAGGACCTCCGCAGCGGCAGGGTGTACGTGAGCGTGCTGGGGACCGACGAGCAGTGGCGGGCGTCTCTCGCCGCGCTCCACAGCGCCCGCGGCTACATCCGGAACTGGCTCGCGCCGCGGCTCCGCCTCCGGGCCGTGCCCGACCTCACCTTTCACGCCGATCGGTCGATGGCCCACGCCGCCCACATCCAGAGCGTGCTGGAGAAGCTGCGGGAGTCGGAGGGTCGGGCGGGCTCCGGGGAGGAACCGTGAGGCCCGGGCCTGCCCGGGGCTCGAGTGGCCCGTCAGAGGTGGCGCCGTGAGCGCGGTCCCCCCCGAGGTCCTCGACCTCATCCGCTCCGGCCGGCGCTTCCTCCTTCTCGCGCATCTCTACCCCGACGGCGACGTCCTCGGCTCCCAGCTCGGGCTCGGACTCGCCCTCCGGGGCGCCGGCCATCGGGTCGAGTTCGCGTGCAGCCATCCCGTGCCCGATCCCTTCCACTTCCTGCCGGGGGCCGACGAGGTCCAGCAGTGGAAGGAAGGTCGCGGCGACTACGACGTCGTCGTGACGCTCGACTGCCCCGATCCCAGCCGGGTCGGCGGGCTGCTGGACGGCTGCCGCCAGCCGGGCACCCGCGTCCTCAACATCGACCACCACGGAGACAACCGCCGGTACGGCGACGTCAACTGGATCCAGCCCCGGGCGGCCGCGACCGGCGAAATGGTCTACGAGCTGCTCGAAGCCGCCGGATTGCCCCTGACGCACGACGTCGCGGTCAACCTCTACACCGCGATCCTCACCGACACCGGGTCGTTCCGGTACTCGAACACGATCCCCAAGACGTTCCGGATCGCCGCGCGGCTCGTGGAGGCGGGCGCCGATCCGGCCCGGGTGGCACTCGAGCTCTACGAGACCCGCCATCTGGCCGGCCTCCACTTGCTCGGGCGCATCCTCCAGCAGGTCGAGACCAACCGCGATGGGACCATCGCCTGGGTCGTCATCGACAAGGGCCTCACCGAGGCCCCTGACCTCCTCGAGGCCGAAGACCTGATCACCTATCCGCGCTCGGTCCGGACCACCAAGGTGGCCGTGCTGTTCCGGGAGCTTCCGGGCGAGGTGAAGGTCAGCCTGCGCGGGAAGGGGGAGGTCAACGTGGCCCGCATCGCGGCGCGGTTCGGAGGCGGCGGACACCCGAACGCGGCCGGCGCCGTGCTGAAGGGGACCCTGACGGCCGCGAAGGCCGCCGTGCTCAGCGCGGTCGAGGAGGCGGTGGCCGTCCCCCGATGATGCCAGCGGGCGACCGCGCGTCTCCCCCGGCGGGAGGGAGCTCGCCGGTTGTCGATGGGATCCTGATCGCCGAGAAGGGCGCCGGCGTCACCTCGTTCCAGGTCGTCGCTCACCTCCGGCGCGTCCTCCGCGTCCCCAAGGTGGGTCACGGCGGCACGCTGGATCCGATGGCGACCGGCGTCCTGCCCATCTTGCTCGGCCAGGCGACCAAGCTCACCCCGTACCTCCAGGCGCAGGACAAGGAGTACGTGGCCACGGTGCGGCTCGGCGTCACGACGGACACGCTGGACGCGACGGGTCGGGTGACGGGGGAGCGGCCGGTGCCGCCGCTGGACGCCGAGACGATCCGGGCCGCGCTGGCGCGGTTCATCGGCGAGATCGAGCAGGTGCCGCCCATGTTCTCCGCTCTGCACGCTGGCGGCCGCCGGCTCCACGAACTGGCCCGGGCCGGGATCGAGGTGGCCCGGCCCGCCCGGCGCGTGCGGATCGACGCGCTCCAGCTGATCGAGTGGGCCCCGCCATCCTTCACCATCCGGGTGGCGTGCGGAACGGGGACCTACGTGCGGAGCCTCGCCGCCGACCTGGGCGCCGCCCTGGGATGCGGCGCGCATCTCGGGGCCCTCGAGCGCACCCGGCTGGGATCGTTCGCCCTGGCCGAGGCCGTCCCCTGGGCCGTCATCCGGGAGGGTGAGGCGTCCCGGCTGCGGACCTGCGTGCTCCCGGCGGACCGCGCGGTCGCTCACCTCCCGGCCGTCCGCCTGGACGCGGGGGCGGCCCGGCGGCTCCTGGCCGGTCAACGGCTTCCCGCCGGCGAGGGCGTCGCGTCGGCCGCGCCGTCGGCGGCCGGCCCGTGCCGTCTTTACGCAGACGACGGCTTCTTCGGGGTCGGGGAAGCGGGTGCCGGCGGCCTCCGCGCGCTCCGCCTCCTCTATGCGAATCATCCGCGGGCTCGACCACTATCCTGCTGACGCGCCCCCCAGCGTGGTGGCGCAGGGCACCTTCGACGGCATCCACCTGGGGCACTGCGCCGTGATCCGCACTGCGGTCGACCGGGCCCGCGCGCTCGGCGTTCAGGCGGTGGCGCTGACCTTCGATCCGAACCCCGTCATGGTCCTGCGGCCGGCCGAAGCCCCGCCCGAGATCCTCACGCTCGAGGAGCGGCTCGAGCACATCGCGACCCTCGGGCCCGACGCGGCCGTCGTCATCCCGTTCACGCCCGAGTTTTCAGGGGTGGAGGCGGCGACGTTCGTCCGGACGGTGCTGGCCGGGACGCTCAAGGCGCGAGAGGTCGTCGTCGGCTTCAACCACACCTTCGGCCGTGGCGCCCGGGGGACTCCCGAGCTCCTCGCCGAGCTGGCGGCCCCGCTCGGGATCCACGTCCACGTGATCCCGCCACTCACCGTGGACGGTGTCGTCGTGTCCTCGTCCTCCGTCCGCGAGGCGCTCCGGCAGGGTGACGTCCGGCGCGCGGCGAACCTCCTGGGGCGGCCGTACACGATCCGGGGCCGCGTCGCCCAGGGAGCCAAGCGGGGGCGCCAGCTCGGCTTCCCGACCGCCAACCTGGTTCCCGCGGGCTCCTTGCTCCTCGCCGTGGGCGTCTACGCCGGATGGGCCGAGTGGGACGGCCGGTCGGCCCCGGCCGTCATCAACGTCGGCGTCCGGCCGACCTTCGGCGAGTCCGTCCCCACCGTCGAAGCCCATCTTCTGGACACGCGGGTGGAGCTCTACGACCGCGTTCTCACGCTCGCCTTCCTGGCCCGTATCCGGGACGAGATGAAATTTCCCTCGGTCGAGGCGCTGCGGGCCCGGATCCAGGAGGACGTCGCCATCGCCCGGGCCCTCCTGGGGAGCGCCCGGTAGCCGCAGCGGACTCGCCGGTGTTGCTCCGCCGCGCCCGGCGTGGTACGATCTCGGTGCATGTCGCACTGCGTCACGAACCGCCCCAAGGGTGCACAGGGCTGCACCGGGAGCGGCGATTGGGGCTGTGGCCCCCGGAGGAGGCCGTCGTATGTCCGTTCCCGCCGACCGCAAGAAATCGCTGATCGAGGGGTACCGGCTCCACGACTCCGACACGGGTTCCCCCGAGGTCCAGATCGCGCTCCTCACGGAGCGCGTCAACGGGTTGACGGAACACTTCAAGGTTCACAAGAAGGATCACCACTCGCGTCGCGGCCTGCTCAAGCTGATCGGCAAGCGGCGCGGCTTGCTGGAGTATCTCAAACGCAAGGATGCCGAGCGGTACCGGCAAGTCATCGAGAAGCTCGGTATTCGCCGGTAGGAAGACCGGGAGGGATGTGACCTTCCGGAACGAGCCGAGACGGCTCAGGGAGAAGGACGGACGATGGCCATAGGACACACGACACAGATCGAAATCGGGGGACGCCCCCTGACCTTGGAGTCAGGACGGGTTGCCAAGCAGGCCGACGGCGCCGTGCTGGTGCGATACGGAGATTCGGTCGTCCTGGCGACGGTGGTGGCGTCCAAGACCGCGGTGGAGGGGCAGGACTTCTTCCCGCTCACCGTCGACTACCGGGAGCGCGCGTATGCCGGGGGCCGCATCCCCGGCGGATTCTTCAAGCGCGAGGGACGCCCGGCGGAGAAGGAGATCCTGACCTCCCGCCTCATCGACCGGCCGCTCAGGCCACTCTTCCCGAAGGGCTTCCGAAACGAGATCCAGCTGATCGCCCTGGCGATTTCGGCGGACCAGGAGAACGATCCGGATATCCTCGCCATGAACGGGGCATCGGCGGCCGTCGCCGTTGCCGGGTTGCCGTTCCTCGGTCCGTTCGGCGCCGTCCGGATCGGCCTGGTGGACGGCCGTCTCGTCGTCAATCCGACGGGTTCGCAGCTCGACCGGTCCAGCCTCGACCTGATCGTCGCGGCGACCGAGGAGTCCGTGGTGATGGTCGAAGCGGGCGCCAGGGAGGTCCCGGAGGAGACGATCGTCGAGGCTATCGCCCTCGGCCACGCCGAGTGCAAGGCGATCGTCCGCGGCCAGCGCGCGCTGGCCGAGATGGTGGGCAAGCCCAGGTGGGCGTTCGACGCCTCCGTTCAAGACGACCGCCAGCTCGAGGCGCAGGTCCGCACCGCGGCCCAGAGTCGCTTCCGGGAGATTATCACGATCGCCGAGAAGATCCAGAGGGGACAAGCGCTCTCCCGGCTGGCCGAGGAGGTGCTGGCGGCCGTCGATCCTGACGCGCTCCGACGGGCGAAGGTGAAGGAATACCTCGACAAGGTCGAGCGGGAAGAAGTCCGTCGGATGATCCTCGACCGGGGGATCCGCATCGACGGCCGCCCGGCCTGGGAAACGCGCCCGATCTCGGCCGAGGTCTCGTTCCTGCCCCGAACCCACGGCTCGGCGCTGTTCACCCGGGGCGAGACGCAGGCCCTGGTGGCGGCCACGCTGGGGACCAAGTCGGACGTTCAGAAGATCGAGGCGCTGGAGGGCGAATCCTTCAAGCCGTTCATGCTCCACTACAACTTCCCGTCGTTCAGCGTCGGCGAGATCCGGCGCTTCGGGAGCCCGGGTCGACGCGAGATCGGCCACGGGGCGCTGGCCGAGCGCTCGGTCCTGCCGGTCCTGCCGGCCAAGGAGCAATTCCCGTACACGATCCGGATCGTCTCGGACATCCTCGAGTCGAACGGCTCCTCGTCGATGGCGACCGTCTGTGGGGCCTCGCTGGCTCTGATGGACGCCGGGGTCCCCATCCGGACGCCGGTGGCCGGCATCGCGATGGGGCTCATCAAGGAGGGTGACCGCTTCGCGATCTTGACCGACATCATGGGCACCGAAGATCACTACGGCGACATGGACTTCAAGGTCGCCGGGACCGAGACGGGCGTGACCGGCCTCCAGATGGACATCAAGGTCGCCGGGGTCTCCCGCGACATCATGGCCGACGCTCTGCGCCAGGCGCGCGAAGCGCGACTCTACGTCCTCTCCAAGATGCGGGAGGCCATCGCGGCGCCGCGATCCGAGCTGTCGCCGTTCGCCCCGCGCTTCGTCACGATCAAGATCAAGCCCGAGAAGATTCGCGAGGTGATCGGGCCCGGCGGCAAGGTCGTGCGTGGCATCCAGGAGCAGACCGGCGTCAAGGTCGACATCGAAGACGACGGCCGCGTCATGCTCTTCGGCGCCGACGCCAGGATGGTGCAGCACGCGATCGACATCATCCAGGGGATCTGCAAGGAGGCCGAGGTCGGTCGCGTGCATCTGGGCAAGGTCAAGAAGGTCGTCGACTTCGGCGCCTTCGTCGAGATCATGCCGGGCACCGAAGGGCTCTTGCACATCTCGCAGATCGCCGAGGAGCGAACCCGTCGGGTGGAGGACGTGCTGAACGAGGGAGACGAGGTCCTGGTGAAGGTGATCGAGGTGGACCCCTCCGGGAAGATCCGGCTGTCGCGGCGCGCGGCCCTGAAGGATCCCGAAGCCGAAGCGATCGGACCCGAGCATCTCACGGGACGTCCGGGCGAGGGCCCGCCTCCCGACAACGCTCGCGGACCGCGTCCCGACCGCGACCGGGATCGCGGGGGAGATCGCGGGGACCGTGACCGCGGGGATCGCGACCGCGGCCGCGGCCATCGCCGCTGACGGGGGGTCCAGGCCGGCTCGCGTGCATCGTGGGGTTGCCTCCGGGTGGTCTGTCCGGCGGCGGTGAGGTGACAGTGGACGGCGAGTTCCGCAAGAGCGTGTTGCCGAACGGGATCCGGCTCGTGACCGAGCGGATCCCGCACGTGCGCTCAGTCGCGGTGGGCGTGTGGGTCGACACCGGCAGTCGTCACGAACCCCTGCCCAAGAGCGGCGTGTCCCATTTCATCGAGCACCTCGTCTTCAAGGGCACCGAGTCGCGCACCGCCGAGGAGGTGGCCAGGGCCGTCGACTCGGTGGGCGGCCAGATGGATGCCTTCACGACCAAGGAGCACACCTGCTTCTACGTCACGGTGCTCGATCAGCACCTGCCGCTGGCCGCTGACCTGCTGTCCGACATCCTCCTGCATCCGCTCTTTGCCGCCGACGACATCGAGCGGGAGAAGACCGTCGTCCTCCAGGAGTTCCGGATGGTGGAGGACACGCCCGACGATCTGATCCACGACCTGTTCGCCGAGCGAGTCTGGGTCGGCCATCCGCTGGGCCGGCCGATCCTCGGCGACAAGAAGATCATCCTGGGGCTGGCCCGGGAGACGATCCTCGCTCACTTCGTCGAGGAGTACGTGCCGGCCCGCCTCACCATCGCCGCGGCCGGGCGGCTCGAGCACGACCAGCTGGCCGACCTCCTGGCCAAGCACTTCCTCGACTTCCAGCGACCGTCGGTCGCCCGGAACGGGGGCGAGCCGCCGGAGATCACGCCCCGCGTGGAGCTGATCGACAAGCCGCTGGAGCAGGTGCACTTCGTCCTGGGTGGCCCGGGCCTTCGCCAGAGCGCGTCCGATCGCTATACCCTGTACCTGCTCAACACGATCCTGGGGGGAAGCATGTCCTCCCGGCTCTTCCAGGAGGTCCGCGAGCGGCAAGGGCTGGTCTATTCGATCTATTCGGGAAACGCGGCCTTCCGGGACTGCGGGCTCTTCTACATCTACGCGGGGACGGAGCCGGCCCACTTCTCGAAGGTGCTGCGGCTCGTCATGGACGAGCTTCGCAAGCTCCGGCGCGACGGGGTGACGGCCGACGAGCTGGCCCGCGCCAAGGAGCACCTCAAGGGCAGCCTGATGCTCTCCCTGGAATCCACCTCGAGCCGGATGACGCGGATCGCCAAGCAGGAGATCTACTTCGGGCGACACTTCACGCTCGACGACATCCTGGCCGCCGTCGACGCGGTCCGTCTCGAGCAGGTCGCGGCCCTGATCGCCGAGTTGCTCGGTTCGGTCCCGCTCTCCCTCGTCGCGCTCGGGCCCGCCGGGGCCAACGCGGCGACCCCCGACGACCTCGCCATCTGAGCTCGATGGCGCCCGGCGCTCCACGCCGACGCGCGACTCCGAGGTGGACATGATCCCGCGCTACACGCGGCCGGAGATGGGCGCCCTCTGGAGCGACGAGACCAGGTACGACAAGTGGCTCGCGGTCGAGCTCGCGGTGTGCGACGCCTACGCTCGCCGCGGGATGGTTCCTGCCGAGGCCGTGGCCCGAATCCGGAGCCGGGCTCGCGTCGATGCCCGGCGCGTCGTCGAGATCGAGGCGCGCGTTCGTCACGACGTCATCGCGTTCCTGACCGCCCTCGAGGAGGCGATCGGCGAGGATTCGCGCTTCGTTCACGTCGGGCTCACCTCGTCAGACGTGGTGGACACCGCCCTCGCGCTTCAGCTCGTGGAGGCCGCCGATCGCCTCCTGGCGGGTCTCGACCGGCTCCGGGGGGCCCTCCGGACCCTCGCCATCATGCACCGGGATACCCTGATGGTGGGCCGCACCCACGGGGTCCACGCCGAGCCGACGACCTTCGGGCTCAAGGTCGCCGGCTGGTATGCCGAGGCCGGCCGCAACCACGAGCGCCTCCTCCGGGCCCGGGAGACCGTCCGGGTGGGAAAGATCTCGGGGGCCGTGGGCACCTTCGCCCACGTCTCCCCCGATGTCGAGACCGAGGTATGCCGGGCGCTCGGGCTCGAGCCGGCCCCCGTCTCCACCCAGATCGTCCAGCGGGACCGCCACGCCGAGTTCGTGGCCGCCTGCGCGATCGTGGGGGGCAGCCTCGAGAAGATCGCCACCGAGATCCGGAGCCTCCAGCGGAGCGAGATCCTCGAGCTGGAGGAGCCGTTCACCGAGGGCCAGAAGGGCTCGTCGGCGATGCCCCACAAGCGGAACCCCGTCGCCAGCGAGCAGGTGACGGGGCTGGCCCGGCTCCTCCGCGCGCACGCCGGAGCCGCCCTCGAGGACATCGCTCTCTGGCACGAGCGGGACATCAGCCATTCCTCGGTGGAGCGGATCATCCTGCCCGATTCGACCATCCTGCTCGACTACATGCTCGCTCAGCTGACGCGGATCCTGGAGGGCCTCGTCGTCGACGGGGACCGGATGCGCGAGAACCTCGACCGCTCCTACGGGCTCATCTACTCCCAGCGCGTCCTCCTCGCGCTCACCGACGCCGGACTCGCTCGCCAGCGCGCCTACGAGATCGTCCAGCGGGCCGCCATGCGGGCCTGGCGGGAGCGCCGGGCCTTTCTCGAGTGCCTGCAGGACGAGCCCGAGGTCACCACCCGCCTGTCGGCCGACGCGCTGAAGGCGTGCTTCGACCCGGCCTGGTACCTGCGGAACGTGGACGCGGTGTTCCGGCGGGCCGGTCTGGCCTGAGCGGGGAAGCGCCCGAGGCATGAAGGCGCGCGTTCTCGTCCGCTTCCGGCCCGGCGTCCTGGACCCGCAGGGCCTCACGATTCAGAAGGCGCTCCGGGGGAAGGGCTTCGTGGAGGTGCAGGACCTCCGGGTGGGGAAGGTGTTCGAGTTCACGCTGGACGAGACGGACCCCGCTCGCGCCCGGACCCGGCTCGACGACATGTGTCGCGTGCTCCTGGCGAACCCGGTGATCGAGGAGTACGCCTGCGAGGTGGTCGAGGATGCCCGGGAACGGCCTCCCGCCGGCTGAGGTCATTTCGGGGGGGTCTCGGAAGACCCCCCCGATGCCCCCGTCGTGGCGGCGGCAAAGCCGCCGCTCGGAGGGCCCCTCGATGCACCAGGTACTCGGCGGTCGGCGCCCGGTTACTCCGACACACACACTGCTGAGCTCGACCGCAGGGAGCGTCGATTCCTTCCCTCGGGGTTCCTCCCGAGGCTCGAGGGAGCGGCCCTCGAGGGCCGGGCGCTTGTCGGCGGCCCCGGCGCGTAGTACAATTCGCCCGGGGCCGAGTGAAGGAGGCGAGAGAGCCAGATCACCTGGGAGGAGGGTTCATGAGATTCGGCGTCGTGATCTTTCCGGGCACGTGGAGCGACATGGACTTCCACCATGTCATCTCCGAGGTCCTCCACCAGTCGGTCGAGTACCTGTGGCACCGGGACACCGATCTCTCCCGCTTCGATGTTCTGATCCTGCCGGGCGGATTCTCCTACGGCGATTATCTTCGGGCCGGCGCGATCGCGGGGCGTTCTCCCGTGGTGTCCGCGCTGCCGGGCTTCGTGGCCCGCGGCGGCCTCGTGCTGGGAAGCTGCAACGGCTTCCAGATCCTCTGTGAAGCGGGGCTGCTGCCCGGCACGCTCATGCGCAACGACTGCCTGCAGTTCCGCTGCCAGACCACCCATCTGCTCGTGGAGCAGACCGAGACGCCCTTCACCCGGGCCCTGCGGCGCGGCCAGGTGCTGAAGATGCCGATCGCGCACGGGGAAGGGCGGTACCACGTGGACGCCGCCACCCTGCGGGCTCTCCGGGAGAAGAACCAGATCGTCTTCCGGTATGCGACCGAGAGCGGCGAAGTCACCGGGGCGGCCAATCCCAACGGGTCGATCTGGAACGTCGCCGGCGTGTGCAACGAAGAGGGTACCGTGGTCGGGCTCATGCCGCATCCCGAGCGGGCCGCGGAGTCGGGCATCGGGAGCACGGACGGGCTGCTGCTCTTCCACTCTCTCATCGGTAGCCTCGTCGAGAACGGGTCCGCCTTGGGTCGCTGAGACCCGGGCGCTGGGAGGATGCCAGTGACCGGGGTCGGGCCGAAGGTCACACCCGAACTGGCCCTGGCTCACGGGTTGACCCGCGAGGAGTACGACCGGGTCATCCAGCTCCTCGGACGCGACCCGACGTATCCCGAGCTGGGCCTCTTCTCGGCCCTCTGGTCCGAGCACTGCTCGTACAAGTCCTCCCGCCTCCTGCTCCGCCGGTTGCCGACCGAGGCGCCCCACGTCATCCAGGGGCCCGGCGAGAACGCCGGGGTGGTGGACCTCGGCGACGGGCTCGCGCTCGTGATGAAGATCGAGAGTCACAACCATCCCTCGTTCATCGAGCCGTTCCAGGGGGCGGCGACCGGGGTGGGCGGGATCCTCCGCGACATCTTCACCATGGGGGCGCGCCCCTTCGCGCTCCTCGATTCGCTTCGCTTCGGCCCGGCGGAGGAGCCGGCCGGCGCCTACCTGCTGGGCGGCGTGGTGGCGGGGATCGCGCACTACGGGAACTGCTTCGGGTGCCCAACGGTGGGGGGCGAGGTCGCCTTCGCGCCGGAGTACGCACGGAATCCGCTGGTGAACGTGCTCTGCCTCGGGCTCGTGCCTCGGGGCCGGATCTTCCGCGCCCGCGCCGACGGGGTCGGCAACACGTTCGTCTACGCGGGCGCCAAGACGGGGCGCGACGGCATCCACGGGGCCACGATGGCGTCGGAGGCCTTCGACGAAACCTCGGGCGAGCGGCGGCCGACGGTCCAGGTCGGGGACCCGTTCACAGAGAAGCTCCTGCTCGAGGCGTGCCTCGAGGCCATGGCGACCGGCGCCGTGGTCGGGATCCAGGACATGGGGGCGGCGGGGCTGGCCTGCTCGGCCTCCGAGATGCCCGCCCGGGCCGGCACGGGCGCCGACATCGAGCTCGACCGCGTCCCCCAGCGCGAGCCCGACATGACGCCGTACGAGATCCTGCTCTCCGAGTCCCAGGAGCGCATGCTCCTCGTCGTCGAGCGGGGTCGCGAGGCCGAGGTTCAGCGCGTCTTCGCCAAATGGGAGCTCGATGCCGTGCCCATCGGGCGCGTCACCGCGGACGGCGTCCTCCGGGTGCGCATGCACGGCGAGGTCGTGGCCGAGGTGCCGGTGCGGGCGCTCACCGACGACGCCCCCCTCTACGACCGACCCCGCGCCCGGCCCGTCTGGCTCGATGCCGCGCGGGCCTTCGACCCGCGGACGCTGCCCGAGCCGGCCGATCCGAGCGCCGTCCTGCTGCGTCTCCTGGCCGCGCCCACCATCGCGTCCAAGGCGGACATCTGGCGCCAGTACGACCACATGGTCGGGATCAACACCCTGGTGGCGCCCGGCTCCGACGCGGCAGTGCTCCGGCTCAAGCGCACCCCGAAGGCGGTGGCGGTCGCGACCGACGGCAACGGCCGCTACGTGTACCTCGACCCCCGCCGGGGCGCGGCCATGGCGGTGGCCGAGGCGGCGCGCAACGTCGTGTGCGCGGGCGGCCGGCCGCTGGCCCTCACCGATTGCCTGAACTTCGGCTCCCCGGAGCGCCCCGAGATCATGTGGCAGCTCGCGGAGGCGGTCGACGGCATCGCCGAGGCGTGCCGGGCGCTGGAGATTCCGGTGGTCGGCGGCAATGTCTCTCTCTACAACGAGACGCTCGGCTCCGCCATCCTTCCCACGCCCATCGTCGGAGTCGCGGGGCTCCTGGACGACGCCGAGCGCCGGATGACCCAGTGGTTCAAAGATCCGGGAGATCTCGTCGTCCTCCTCGGCGAGCCGGCCGGCAGCCTGGGGGGGAGCGAGTACCTGGCGACGCTCCACGGCCGGCTGGCCGGGCCGCTGGCCCCGCTCGATCTCGCTCGCGAGCGCGCGGTCCAGGCGGCCTGTCTGGCGGCCATCGAGGCGGGATGCGTGCGCTCGGCCCACGACTGCGCCGAGGGGGGGCTGGCGGTGGCGCTCGCCGAGAGCTGCATCACGGGGCCGCGCCGGCTCGGTGCCGAGCTCGAGCTTCCGGCCGGCGGTCGGCTGGACGAGCTCCTGTTCGGGGAGGCGCCGTCCCGCATCGTGCTGTCGATCGCTCCGCCCGAGTGGGCCCGCCTCGAACAGATCGTGCGCGAGTGGGCCGTTCCGGTGACGGTGCTGGGACGCGTCGAGGACGACCGGCTCGTGATCCGGGTCGGCGGGAACGTCCGAATCGACGTCGGAGTCGACGCCATGGCCGACGCTTTCGAGCACACTCTCGAGCGGTGGGTCGGCGCTCCGGCCGGCCCCCCGTCGGAGGGGACCGCATGAGAGCCGAGCACGCGGCGTGGACGAGCGTTCCGGTGGAAGACGACCACTTCCATGACGAGTGCGGGATCTTCGGGGTCTACAACCACCCCGAAGCGGCCAACCTCACCTACCTGGGCCTCTACGCCCTCCAGCACCGGGGCCAGGAGTCCGCCGGCATCGCGGCCAGCGATGGCCGGAGCTTCCACGTCGAGAAGGCGATGGGCTGGGTGTCGGACGTCTTCGGGCCGGAGCGGCTCAAGCGGCTGCCGGGACACCTGGCCATCGGCCACGTCCGCTACTCCACGGCGGGGTCCTCCAGCCTCCGGAACGCCCAGCCGATCAGCGCCACGTTCGCCCAGGGGCCCATCGCGCTCGCCCACAACGGGAACCTCGTGAACGCGGACGCGCTCCGGAAGGAGCTCGAGGCGGCCGGGGCGATCTTCCAGTCCACCTCCGACTCGGAGGTGATCCTGCACCTCCTGGCCCGCGGCGAACGGCACCCGCTCCCGCGGGCCCTGCCGGGCGCGCTCGCCCAGGTGACCGGCGCCTACTCGCTCCTCGTCCTGACCCCCGAGGCGATGATCGGCTGCCGTGACCCCCACGGCTTCCGGCCGCTCGTGCTGGGGCGGCTCGGCGAGGCCTGGATCCTCGCCTCGGAGACCTGCGCGCTCGACCTCCTGGAGGCCGAATTCGTCCGCGACGTGGAGCCCGGCGAGATCGTGGTGGTCGACCGGAACGGACTCACGTCGATCAATGCCATCGCGCCCAAGCGCCAGCTCCAGTGCATCTTCGAGTACGTCTACTTCGCCCGACCGGACTCGACCCTCTGGGGCCAGAACGTCTACCACGTGCGCAAGGCGCTCGGGCGCCGGCTGGCCGAGGAGCACCCGGCCGACGCCGACGTCGTCATCCCGGTGCCGGACTCCGGGCTGGGGGCGGCGCTCGGCTACGCCCAGCAGTCCGGGATCCCGTTCGAGCTGGGTCTGATCCGGAACCACTACGTCGGTCGCACCTTCATCGAGCCACGGCAGGGGATCCGCCACTTCGGGGTCCGGGTGAAGCTGAACCCGATGCGGGAGACTCTGGAGGGGCGCCGGGTGGTGGTGGTGGACGACTCGATCGTGCGGGGGACGACGAGCCGGAAGATCGTGCGGATGATCCGGTCGTCCGGCGCCCGGGCGGTCCACGTCCGCATCTCCTCGCCCCCGATCCAGTGGCCGTGCTACTACGGCATCGACACGCCGACCCGCCGGGAGCTGATCGCCTCCAGCCACAAGGTCGAGGAGATCCGCCGGTACCTCGAGGCCGATTCGCTGGGCTACCTCTCGCTCGAGGGGATGCTCAAGGCGGTGGAGGGAGACGACAGCCGCTTCTGCCACGCCTGCTTCACCGGCGAATACAAGGTCGGATTCCCGCCCGAAGACACGACCCAGCTGGCCCTCTTCGACTCCCCCCAGTGAGCCGGCGCGCCCGCGCCACGCCCTCGGCCCCGCCGCGGGCCCGGCGGCCGCGCGGCGTCCGGCTCACCTACAAGGCCTCGGGGGTCGACATCCGGGCGGGCGACGAGGCCGTCCGCCGTCTGGCCCCGCTCGTCCGCGCGACGTACCGGCGCGAGGTCCTCGGCGACATCGGTGCCTTCGCCGGGTTCTTCCGGGTGCCGCGGGGGCTCCGGGACCCGGTCTTCGTCGCCGGGACCGACGGCGTCGGCTCCAAGGTCAAGCTCGCCGTCCTCACCGGGCGGCACGACACGGTCGGAATCGACTGCGTGGCGATGAGCGTGAACGACGTCCTCGTCCATGGCGCCGAGCCCCTGGTGTTTCTCGACTACATCGGCATCGGCCGGCTGGTCCCGGAGACGGTGGAGGCGATCGTCCGAGGGGTCGCCGCCGGGTGCCGAGAGGCCGGATGCGCGTTGATCGGTGGCGAGACCGCCGAGCTTCCCGACCTCTACGCGCCCGGGGAGTACGATTTGGCCGGCTTCGCGGTCGGTGTGCTCGAGCGCCGCGCCCTGATCGACGGGCGATCGGTGCGCCCCGGCGACGTGCTCCTCGGCTTGGCCTCGACCGGACTCCACTCGAACGGCTTCAGCCTGGCGCGCAAGGTGGTCTTCGAGCGCCTCGGTTATCACGTCGAGGACCGGGCGCCCGACCTCGGCCAGCCCGTCGGCGAGGCGCTCCTGACGCCGACCCGCATCTACGTCCGCCCCGTGCTCGGGCTCCTGCGGGCCGGGATCCCGGTTCGCGCGATGGCCCACATCACCGGAGGCGGGCTCACGGGCAACCTGCCGCGGGTGCTGCCGGCGGGCTGCCGGGCCGTCGTGCGCCGCGGCGGGTGGCCGGTCCCCCGGATCTTCGGGCTCCTGCGTGAGGCTGGGCGGATCCCGGAGTCGGAAATGTACCGCGTCTTCAACATGGGGATCGGCTTCGTCTGCATCGTGCCGCCCCCGGCGGTCGCGCGCGCGCGCGCCACCCTCGAGGCTCGGGGGGTTCCCAGCTGGGAGATCGGCGAGGTGGGGCGGGGGACCCGTGGCGTCGTCTATGCGTGAGCAGGTAGAATAGTCGTCCGATGCGCACCTCACCGCTCACCCTCGGCGTGCTGATCTCGGGCCGCGGCTCGAACCTCCAGGCGATCCTCGACGCGATCGACGCCGGTCGCTGCCCGGCGCGGGTCGCGGTCGTGGTGAGCGATCGTGGGGGGGCGGCCGGGCTCGACCGGGCCCGGCGGGCCGGCGTGAAGGCCGTCCACGTCGATCCTCACGCCTATCCCCACCGCGCCGCCTTCGACGATGCGGTGGCCACGGTCCTCGCCGAGCATGCCGTCGAGCTGGTCTGTCTGGCCGGTTACATGCGCCTGCTCTCCCCCGGCTTCGTGCAGGCCTACCGCGGACGCATCCTGAACGTGCACCCGGCCCTGCTCCCGGCCTTCCCGGGTCTCCACGCGCAGCGCCAGGCGCTCGCCTACGGGGCCAAGGTGACCGGCGCGACCGTCCACTTCGTGGATGAGGGTGTGGACACCGGACCGATCGTGCTGCAGGCGGCCGTCCCCGTCCTCGAAGGCGATACCGAGGACACGCTGTCCGCGCGGATCCTGGTCGAGGAGCATCGCCTCTACCCGGAGGCCATCCGCCTCTATGCCGAAGGGCGGCTCGCCGTCGAGGGTCGGCGGGTCCGCCTCGAGGACCGTCCGTGAGCCGGCCCGGGCCGGGGCCCGTCGCATCTCTGCGTCCTCGGCGCTCGGCGCGCCTCAACGTATGCGGCATACACCTCGGCGCGCCTCGCGCCTGCGTCCTTGATCTGCTCGGGCCGCGGCCCGGTCCCAATGCCGGCCACGGCTGGCTCGCCTTTCCCGGGGTAGCCCCGTGAGCCGGGTGCGCCGGGCGCTCCTCTCGGTCTCCGACAAGACGGGCATCGTGGAGCTCGCCCAGGGCCTGGCCGAGTTCGGGGTGGAGCTGGTGTCGACCGGGGGCACGGCCCGCGCCCTCGGCGAGGCCGGTCTCAAGGTGCGCGAGGTGGCGGAGCTGACCGGCTTCCCCGAGATGCTGGACGGGCGGGTCAAGACGCTCCACCCCGCGATCCACGGGGGAATCCTGGCGCGCCGCGGCCATCCCGAGCACGTGCGCCAGCTCGCGCTGCACGGGATCGAGACGATCGACCTGGTGGTGGTGAACCTCTACCCGTTCGAGGCGACCGTCGCCAGGCCGGGGGCGGGCTTCGAGGAGATCGTCGAGAGCATCGACGTCGGCGGGCCGGCCCTGATCCGGGCGGCCGCCAAGAATCACGCCGGCGCCGGGGTCCTCGTCGATCCGGCCCAGTACGGGCCGGTGCTGGAGGAGCTGCGCCGGAGCGGGGCCGAGCTGTCGCCGGAGACGCGTCGGCGTCTCGCCCAGGAGGCGTTCCGGCGCACGGCCCAGTACGACGCCGCCATCGCCGCCTGGCTTCGGGCGCCGCTCCCGTCCCGGGCCCCCGCGAGCGACACGCCGCCGCTCTTCCCGCCGATCCTGCGGCTCGAGGCCGAGCGCGTCCAGGAGCTCCGCTACGGCGAGAACCCGCACCAGGCGGCCGCGCTCTACCGCCCGTCCGGGCGCCCGCTCGGGGTGGGGGCGGCGCGCCAGCTCCACGGCCCGGAGCTCTCCTACAACAACATCCTGGACTTCGCGGCGGCGCTCGGGCTCCTCCTCGAGTTCGACGAGCCGGCGGCGGTGGTGATCAAGCACACGAATCCCTGTGGGGCCGCCGTCGGGGCCGACGTCCGCGCCGCCCTGGAGCGGGCCAAGGCGTCCGATCCCGTCTCGATCTACGGGGGGATCGTCGGAGTGAACCGGCCGGTGGAGCCGTCCCTCCTCCCGCCGCTCGCCGGGGTTCTCCTCGAGATCCTCTTCGCGCCGGCCTTCACCGCCGAGGCGCTCGAGGAGCTCGCTCGCACGAAGAAGAAGCTCCGGGTCCTGCAAGTGCCCTGCGACCGGTCGGGCTGGCCATCACGGCCCACCGAGCTCCGGAGCGTGCCCGGCGCCCTCCTCGCCCAGGACGCCGACCTCGCCGATCTCGACCCGGACGCCAGCAAGGTCGTCAGCCGGCGCCAGCCGACGGCCGCCGAGTGGCAGGGTCTCCGCTTCGCCTGGCGGGTGGCCAAGCACGTCAAGTCGAACGCGATCGTCCTGACCTCGACCGATCAGGTGCTCGGGGTGGGGGCCGGCCAGATGAGCCGGGTGGACGCCGCCCGTCTGGCCGTGATGCGGGCCCGCGACCACGGGCATCCGATGGCCGGCGCGGTGGCCGCCTCCGACGCGTTCTTTCCCTTCCGGGACGGGCTCGATGTCGTGGCCGAGGCGGGCGCCACCGCCGTCATCCACCCCGGCGGCTCGATTCGCGACGACGAGGTCATCGCCGCGGCCGACGCGCGCGGGATGGCCATGGTCCTGACGGGCATTCGCCACTTCAAGCATTGAGCATCCCGCTGTTTCGCTGGGACGGCCACTACTGGGGCTTCCTCGCCGAGGACATCCTCTACGACCGCCACGGCCGCCAGGTCGGCTGGGTCGAGGTGGCTCCCGAGGCCGGGGGGATCAGGCTCGACGTCTACGATCGCACCGGTCGCTTCCTGGGCGAGCTCGTCGACGCCCACTACGTCCTCCGGCGGGTCGTCCGCGCCGAACCGATCCACCGTGCCCCGCGTCCGGCGATCCCGTACCCCACGCCGCCCGCGCCGCCGCCCGACCGCACGCCGCGCGATCCCCGCGACGGCTGGAGCGACGCCTTGCCCTGGCCGCTGCCGCCGCCCGCGCCGCCACGAGTCTAGCACCGAGAGGCGCACGCCCCATCCCTCGGGACCGACTGATCCTCATCGGCGCTCTCGTCGGATGCGCGCTGAGCCTCGCGCTCCACGTGGCCGTGCTCACCGGCCGGGGCCTCGTCCCGGCGCCGCCCTGGTCGTGGGGGCTCCACGCGGGCGCCGTCGTGGGCTTCTGGTTCGTGGCCGGGCGGATCACGGCGGCCGGCCTCCGTGGGATCGAGGGATTCCTGCGGATCCGCCGGATGGTGCCCATCCCCGTGCGCCTCACCCTGGCGGCCGCCACGCTCAACACCCTGCTCGCGGCGCGCCTCGCCTGGTCGGGCCGCGGGGCCCCCGGCCGGCTGCCGACGGCGTACTGGGCGATGATGTACCTCCTGATCGCGATCCTGATGGGCTTCGTCTTCGTCCGCGGGGGCGCCGCTCGGCGCCCCACGGCGGCGGCGCCGGCCGGCGGCGAGGAGCGCTGATCGCCCTCCGCTCCGGGGCTCCGCGGAACGCGATCAGGCCCGCCGGAACTTGAAGTCGAAGTTCCGGATCTCGAGCTGCTGGTTCGAGTACGGCTTCCCGTCGACGCCGGCCCGCATCGTGTGCGACGCCGGGTGGAAGAGCATGGCCGTCCATCCCACGCCGCCGGAGCCGCTGAACGTCGGGGCCGTCGAGAGCCTCAACGTGTCCGCCGAGCATGCGACCATCGCGCTCGCTGGATCACGCGCGACGCCCGGAGTCGGCGATCGCGTGGAGTTCGTGGCCGGCTACTCCGATTCGACCGTCTTCCTGCACGATCGCCTGCACGGGGTGCGTGACGGCCGCGTCGAGGTGATCTGGCCGATTCTGGGACGGGGCAAGACGCAATGAGACGCGGCCCCGCTCCGCAGAGGCACCGGGCCGAGGGCATCGGCCGGGGGACGGATCGAGGCGGTCGGCGCCCCCGGACGCTCTGGTTCATCGGAGGGGGCCTCGGCCGCTGATTATTCCGACACGCTCTGGTGTTAGGCTAGGGAGGCCATGCGCATCGAGATCATCTGCACCGGCGACGAGGTCTTGACGGGGAAGATCGTCAACACCAACTTCAGCTACATGAGCCAGAAGCTCGAGGACGTCGGCCTCGCGGTCCGGTGGGAGACGACCGTCGGCGACGACCGGGAGAGCCTCCTGCAGGCGTTCCAGTTGGCGCGGGAGCGCGCCGATGCCGTCATCGTCAACGGGGGCCTCGGCCCGACGGTGGACGACCTGTCGCAGGAGGTCGCGGCCCAGGCCGCACGCGTCGAGCTCGTCCTCAACGAGCCGTGGCTCACCCGGATGGAAGAGTTCTTCCGCCGGCGCAGCCGCATGATGCCGCCCAACAACCGGAAGCAGGCCATGCTTCCCGCCACCGCCGAGGTGCTCGACAATCCGATCGGCACCGCCTGCGGCTTTGCGCTCGACATCGGCAAGGCCCGCTTCTTCTTCACCCCCGGGGTGCCGCGCGAGCTGCATCGCATGCTCGAGGAGCAGGTCATCCCGCGGCTGCTCGCCCGGAGCGGCCTGCAGACGGCGATCCTCGTGAAGCGGTTCCACTCGTACGGGCTGGGCGAATCGCACGTCGACGCGCTGCTGGCGGGCGTGGAGACGCTGGCGCCCGACGGGAGCGTGAAGCTCGGCTTCCGGGCCCACTATCCGCAGCTCGAGACCAAGCTGACCGTGCGCGGCACCGACATGGACGAGGCCCGGAAGACACTCGGGCCGGTCGAGCAGGAGGTGCGCAGGCGGCTCGGAAATTTCATCCTGGCCGAGGACGACCAGACGCTGGAGGGCGTCATCCTGGGCGAGCTGGCGAGCCGCCGGGCCTCGCTGTCGGTCGTGGAGACGTTCACCAGCGGGCAGATCGCGGCGCGCATCGGCCACCTCCCGGGCGCGGAGACGGTCTTCCGCCGGGGCATAGTAGCCCGCGCGCTCGCCGAGGTATGGGCAGCGGCCGGCCTCGAAGGCGCTCCGCCGGCAGGCGAGCTGACTCGCGAGACGGCCGAGGCGCTGGCGCGGGCGGCCCGACGCCAGACCGGCGCCACCCACGCGCTGGCCGTGCTGATCGACCTCGACGACGGTCCCGATCGGATCGAGTTCGGCGGGACCATCTGCCTGGCGATTGCAACGGAGCATGATGCCGCTTCGCGGCGCAGCCGCATCGTGGGCGGCCGCGAGTGGGTGCGCCTGGGCGCGGTCGAGCTGGGGCTGGACTGCCTACGCCGCTACCTCCAGGAGCGGCCGGTCTCCGAGCGGATCGACTTCGAGAAGGCGTGAGGTGCTTCGAGCGAAGAGCGAGCGCGGGACATCATCGCTCCCTATGCCGATCCAGATCGTGAGCGCGCCCGTTACGCTCGAGGAGCTGCGGCGCCTGGCCGGGCAGCAGTTCGGCGACTTCGTCAAGGCCGTGGTGGATGTCGGGCGCGGCGTGATGGCCATCGGCGGAGAGCTTCACGCCGACGAGGAGGCCCTTCTCCTCCAGGACGGGGCCGGCCAGGCGGACCTCTGGGGCATCAACCTCTATCCCGACCGGCCGAGCGCAGAGCTGATCGAGTTCGACTCCATGATCAATGTCCGCCCCTCCCGGGGCAACCGATCTCGCGGAGTGGAAGACGCCGCGGTGCAGCGGCAGATCCAGGACATCGTCGGCAGACTCGTCGTCTCGTGACGGAGAGCGTCTACGCGCACCGCGATCTCGCGGCCGGCCGATGGGGACGGCTGTCGCTGGCCGAGCAGCTCGCCAACGTCGGCAGCGAGGTGGGGCGGATGCGCCGCTGGCGAGGCCGCGACGAGCGCCTGGTGACCGGCGCCTTCGATCGCGCGCTCGAGCTGCTGGACCTCACGCTCGCCGACCCGCGCTGGCGCGACCGGCTGCGCGAGATCGCTCGCGCGCGGGAGCTGCTCTGCGACGCCGCGGCGGGTGGAAGCGACTACGGCACAACACTGGAGGACCTGGACCGGTACTTCCTCGCCTTCGCGGTGGTGGCGAGGGGCAGCCGCTGACCGGGGGCGACCGCGGCCAGCGACAACGCTGGAGGCAAAGACGTGAGGGTCCGGCGCAGCTCTGCTGCGCCACCAAGGGGAGCAACCGATGGCTGACGTGCTCACGGTGGTCGCGAAGATTCGGGCCGCGAAGGGCAGGGGCGACGCGCTAGCGGCCCTCCTCAAGGAGCAGGTGGCGGCGGTGCGAAAAGCGGAGCCGGGCTGCCTCGTGTACCGCCCGCACCGATCCACGAAGGACCCCGACCTCTTCATCTTCTACGAGCAGTACAAGGACGACGCCGCCTTCGACGCCCACCGCAAGGCGCCCTATCTGGCCGCGTATCGGGAGCGCCGCGAGCAGGAGGGGCTCACCGAGGGTGCGGTCGAGGTGGAGTTCTACCGCTCGCTCGTCGATTGATACGGCGGGGCGCCGGGGCGGAGTTGACAGAGTCCGGCGAGTCCGGCGGGCCCCTACACTGATCCTCGGGAGCTCGGTCCGGCTGGCAGGCTCACCGAGGAGGCGATCATGACGGGTGTGAATCGCCATGCCTTCCGTATCCGCGCCGGCATGCGCCGGGGGGCTGACGGATGCGCTCGACGAGGCTCACCCACGGGAGGACATCGCATGCAGACCACGGCGGCATCCCGGCTCGACCTGGACACCCTGCTGGACCTCAACCGTGACTACATCCGATCGGTGCAGGCGTCGGATGTCCGCCGGTTCGACCAGATCCTGGCCGACGACTTCCTGTGCACCAACCCCGACGGATCGCTCGTCGATCGGGAGGCATTCCTGAAGCAGACGGCCCGGCCGGCTACGATCGCCAATCTCGAAGCCCACGACGTCAACGTCCGCATCATCGGAGACGTCGCGATCATCCACGCCCGGACCACGTACACGCGGCCCGACGGACAGGTCGGGTCGGGTCGCTACACGGACGTGTGGGCGCGTCGCCACGGCGTCTGGCTCGCCGTGGCCGCCCACGTCACCCGCTGCTGAGGCGCGCCCGTTCGGTCGCTCGAGCCGGCCGGCTAAGACGTCCGCTCCCGGTCGATCAGCACGCGGCGCAGGATCTTGCCCGATGCCGACTTGGGGATCTGATCGATGAACTCGACGTGCCGGATGCGCTTGTGCGGCGCCACCCGCTCGGCGGTCCACCCCATGAGCGCCTGCGCGCTCGTCGCCCGGGATGCGTCGTCGGCCTTGAGGACCACGTAGGCCTTGGGGACCTCGCCCGCTTCCTCGTCGGTCTTGCGGACGACGGCGACGTCCAGCACCGCCGGGTGGGTCAAGAGCAGCGCCTCCAGCTCGGCCGGCGCGACCTGGAGGCCCTTGTACTTGATGAGCTCCTTGGTGCGGTCGACGATGTAGAACCACTCCTCGTCGTCCACGTACCCCACGTCGCCGGTGTGATACCACCCCTGGCCGTCGATGGAATCGGCGGTCTCTTGCGGCCGGTTGAGGTAGCCCTTCATGATCTGGGGTCCCCGGATCAGCAGCTCTCCCTCCTGGCGCGTGCCGAGCTCGGCGCCGGTGGCGACGTCGACGATCTTCACCTCGGTGTTGGGCACGACCTTGCCGATCGAGCCGGGCTTGACCGGCGCGTTGCGCGTCGGGCTCAGATGGGTGACGGGGCTCGCCTCCGTCATGCCGTAACCCTGGACGACCGGGCACCTCAGCTTGCTGGAGAGCTGCCGGGCGATCTCCTCGCCGAGCGGCGCCGCGCCCGAGAACACCAGGCGCACGCTGGAGAGATCGAATTGCGCAACGGCCGGGTGCTTCACCAGACCCAGCACGATGGGCGGAACGATGGGCAGGATGCTGATCCGATACTTCTGGATGAGACCGAGAAACTCCACGAGATCGAAACGCGGCATCGTCACCAGGGTGCCGCCCTGGGCCAGTGCCAGCTTCATGATGACGACCATGCCGTAGATGTGGAAGAACGGCAGCACCGCCATGACGACGTCCCGCTCGGCAAAGCCGTCGAAGCCCTCCATGCCCTCGCACTGCTGGAGGTTCGCGACGAGGTTGTGGTGGGTCAGCATGACACCCTTGGGGAGCCCGGTGGTGCCGCTGGAGTACGGCAGCACGACGACGTCCCGTCGCGGATCGATGGCGACGGCCGGCGGGCTCGGCGGCGCCTGGAGCAGGTCCGCGAACGGCCGGGCGCCCTCGGCCGTCCCGATCACGAAGATCTCCTCGATCCCGCTCCGGGTGGCCGCGTCCCTGGCCTTGTCGAGGAAGGGCGGGACGGTGACCAGGAATCGGGCCCCCGAGTCCTTGAGCTGCTTGGCCAGCTCCTCGCCGGTGTACAGCGGATTGACGGTGGTGTTGATGCCACCCAGCGACGCCACCGCGTGGAAGACCACCGCGTACTCGGGGAGGTTCGGACTGTAGATGGCGAGGACGTCGCCCTGGCGGAAGCCGCGGCGGGCCAGCCCGGTCGCGGCCCGGCTGACCGCCTCGCGCAGCTGCCGGTAGGTCAGGGTGCGTCCGCTCGGCCCGTCGATGAGGGCGGGCTTGTCGCCGAGCCGCTCGGCGTGCCGCAGCACGTACGCCGTGATCGGGAGATCGGGAATCGTGACGGCGGGGCTGCTGCTCTTGATGATCATGGAGCTCCCCTCGCGTGTGACCGGCGCCAGCCGGTGAAGTGACCGGAGAGTATCTTCTGTAGCCCGCGGCGGTCAAGACCGGTCCGCCGGAGAAAATGATAGGCTAGGGAGCGCCACCCACCACGGAGCTTCGAGCTCCGCTCGGCGAAAGGACGGCCATGGGTCTCCTGGACGGGAAGGTCGCGGTCATCACCGGAGCCAGCAAGGGCATCGGGCGCGTCATGAGCCGGCGCTTCGCGAGGGAGGGCGCTGCCGTCATCTGCGCGGCCCGCTCGGCGGCGCTCGTCGAGGAGACGGCGGCGCTCATCACCGAGGCCGGTGGCCGCGCCATCGCCGTCACCTGCGATGCGGCCCGGGAAGCCGACGTCGAGCGCATGGTCGCCGACGGCGTGAAGGCGTTCGGCAAGATCGATACGCTCGTGAACAACGCCGGCGACGGCGGCGTCACCAAGCCCGTGCAGGAGTACACGGCAGAGGACTGGTTCTACACGATCAATTCCAGCCTCACCAGCTCGTACATGTGCATCCGTTTCTGCGTGCCCGAGATGATCAAGGCGGGCGGCGGCGCGATCGTCAACATCTCGTCGATGGCGGGCCGCCGGGGGCTCGCCTTCCGCATCGGCTACTGCGCGGCGAAGGCGGGCCAGGTCGGCATGACCTACGGCATGGCGCTCGAGCTCGCGCCCCAGAACATCACGGTGAACTGCGTGGCACCGGGCGCCGTCGAGGGCGACCGCATCGATCGCGTGATCGAGGGCCAGGCGCGGGCTCGCGGCATGACGCCGGAGGCCGTGCGCCGGACGATGCTCGAGCGCTCCCCGCTCAAGCGCATGGTGACGGCGGACGACATCGCCGCGGCGGCGCTGTTCTTTTGCGGTCCGGAGGCGCGGAACATCTCGGGACAGGTGCTCCCCGTGAACGCCGGAGAGCCAGCCGGGTAACCGGAGTCAGCGACCGACGGGTGGGGGCCCGGTCACCGCATCAGGCTCGGCAGCCAGAGCGAGATGATGGGGAACGCGACCAGGATGGCCAGGCGCACGACGTCGGCCCACATGAACGGCATCACGCCACGGAACACGGTGCCGGTCGGCACCTCGGGCAGCAGGGTCTTGAGCACGAACATGTTCATCCCGACCGGCGGGCTGATCAGGCCGATCTCGACCACGCATACGATGATGATGCCGAACCAGACCGGGTCGAACCCGAGGTGGACGATCACCGGGAAGAACACCGGCATGGTGAGGAGCACCATCGACAGCTCCTCCATGGCGGTGCCGAGCACCACGTAAATGGTGCAGATCGCGGCCACCACCGCCACCGGGCTCAGCGCGAAGCGCGTGACGAAGGCCTTGAGGTCGTTCGGCATCGTGGTGATGTTGACGAACTCCGCGAACATCAAGGCACCGATCAGGATCAGGAACAGCATGGCGGTGGTGCGCGCGCTCTCCAGGAGCGCTGCGTAGAGCGTCCGCCACGTCAACACGCGGCGCCCGAGCGCGAAGACCATGGCACCCACGGCGCCCATGCCCGCGCCCTCGGTGGCGGTGAAGAAGCCCCCGTAGATCCCCCCCATCACGAACACGAACAGCGCCGCCACGCCCCACACCTCCTTGAGGGCGAGCCAGCGCTCGCGCCAGGTCGAGCGCTGTCCGGGCGGGCCCGAGCCCGGCTCGCGCCACGTCATGTACACGATGGCGAGGCAGAGTAGCACGGCGCCGAGGATCCCGGGGAGGATCCCCGCCATGAACAGCTTGCCGATGTTGGTCTCGGTGAAGACGCCGTAGATCACCATGATGGTGGAGGGCGGGATCATGATGCCCAGGGTGCCGGCCGAGGCGACGGTGCCCGCCGCCAGCTTGTCGGAGTAGCCGAAGCGCTTCATCGAGGGGTAGGCCACCTTGGCCATGGTGGCCGCGGTGGCGATGGAGGAGCCGCAGATCCCGCCGAAGCCGGCCGAGGCCCACACGGTGGCCATGGCCAGCCCGCCGCGCAGGTGGCCGATGAAGGCGTAGGCGGCCCGGAACAGCTCCTGGGACATGCCCGCCCGCGTCACGAAGCTGCCCATGAGGATGAACAGCGGCACCACGGACAGCGTGTAGTTGCGGCCGGTCTCGTAGAGCTTGGTCTGGGTCATGGCGAACGCCACCGCCCAGTTCCAGTCCCGCATGTAGGCGTAGCCGACGACGCCGACGATGCCCATGGCGAACGAGATGGGCACCCGCAGAAAGGCGATCAGCATCATCGCCGCGAGGCCGACCAGCCCTTCGATCATCGACGCCGCTGCACCACCTTGTAAAAGTGGATCAGCCCGGCCAGCCCGATCATGACCGCCATGAAGTAGACGAAGGGTCCATACGGGACGCGCAGGACGTCGGTGGCATCGCGGTAGGCCCAGATCCGGTCCGCCTTGAGCCAGGTGAGCCAGGCCAGCAGGAACATGATGGCCGCGCACGCCGCCTGCACTGAGCGCTCGAGCCGGACCTTCGCGCGGGCGCCGAGCAGTCGGTCGATGAAGTCCATGAGGGCGTGCTCGTCGGCGTACGACACGAGGGGCAAGCCGGCGAAGATCAGCACCACCAGCATCAGCTCGGTCACCTCGAAGGCGCCCCGCACCGGGCGATTGAAGACGTACCGCGCCACCACGTCTACGAAGGTGAGGAGCATCATGCCCAGGAGGATGGATGAGGCGGCGGCGCCGAGGATCGCCTCGGCGTGCCGCTTCCACCCGGGGTCGGGCGTCGTCACTGGATCACCTGGCAAGGGACCGGCCGCCGGCCCGGTCCGCTCACTGGCCGGCGGCGACCTTCTTCAGCTCCGCGCGGAACCCGGCGAGGATCCTGGCGGCGTCCACACCCTTGGCGCTGGCCTTCTTGATCCAGTCGTCGATGATGGGCGCGGAGCGCTTCTGGACCTCGGCGACCAGGGCGGGGTCGGCGTTGACGATCTTGACCCCGGACTTCTTCAGCGCCTCCAGGCCCTTCCGGTCGGCCTCGTCCCAGGACTGGCCGGCCAGGCGGGCGAGGTGCTCGCCGGAGACCTTCTCGATCGCGGCCTGGTCCTCCTTCCCGAGCTTCGCCCACTTGTCCTCGTTCATGAAAAAGCCGAACGCCGAGCTGTACATCCCGCCCGGAAACAGCGTGGCCTGCTCGAGGACGGTCTCGAGCTTGAAGGAGACGATCGACTCCATCGGGAAGAACACGCCGTCGGCGACGCCGGACTTCAGCAGCTCGTAGGACTCGGGCGCCGGCTTCACGAACGCCGAGGCGCCCAGCGCCTTCGCCACCGCCTCGGCGACCCCGCCGCCGGTGCGGATCTTGAGGCCCTGCAGGTCGTTGATGGTCCGGACCGGCGTCTTGGTGAACATCTGACCGGGGCCGTGCGTGAACACGGCCAGGAGCTTCACGCCCTTGTACTCGCCGACCTTGTCCAGATACTTCCAGTGGATGCGCGAGTAGGCGACCGAGTTGACGAGGGCCGTGTCGCCGGCGCCGGGCAGCTCGGGCAGGAGCGGCAGGATGTGTCTGGCCGGGGTGTAGCTCGCGGTCACGTACGAGACGTCCACGAGGCCGTCCCGCACCGCGTCGAAGGTCCCGGGTGGCGCCGAGGGATGCTTGGGCAGCATCTGGAGCTTGACTCGGCCGTTGGTCGCCTTTTCGACCTCGGAGGCCCAGCCCTGCAGCACGACGCTGGTCAGGTGGTGTTGCGGCGACACCCACGAGGACATCGTGAGCGTGGTCTGCCCGAGCGCGGGCGGCGCGGCGGCGATGACGGTGCCGGCCACCGCGGCGAGCACGAGTATCCTCACGTTCGGCATGTCGGCCTCCTTTTGCGGCTCCGGCGGTCCGCCGCCGCCGGGTAGTGTATCAGCCTTCCGCAGGCCTCCGCGACGCGGACTTGCCGGGCCCCCGCGGCTTGACGTAGCGTAATGCCACACGAACTGTCTCGTCATCTCCCAGGAGGCGGCATGAAGCTCGGGATCTGCGTGCCCCACTACGGCCGGCCCCTCGAGCCCGGTCGGATCCTCGAGGTCGTCCGGCGCGCGGAGGACCGTGGCCTGGACTCCGTCTGGGTGACCGACCACGTCATCGTGCCCCGGGACGCCACCCTGATCTACCGCGACCACATGCTCGATCCCCTCGCGGTCCTGCCGTGGCTGGCCGGGGTCACGGAGCGCATCACCCTCGGGACCAGCGTCGTGGTCCTGCCCTACCGCTCGCCGATCCCGGTCGCCAAGCTGCTGGCGAGCGTCGACGTCCTCTCGGGTGGCCGGCTGATCGTCGGCGTCGCGATCGGCTGGCTGGAGGCCGAGTTCGCCGCGCTCGGCGTGCCGTTCCGCGAGCGGGTCAGCCGCGCCGAGGAGGCCATCGAGCTGATGCAGGCGCTATGGACCGCGGAGCAGCCGGAACTGGACACGCGGCGGCATCATCTCCACGGCCTCGAGGCGTCGCCGCTGCCGCTCCAGAAGCCCCGGCCGCCGATCTGGGTCGGCGGTAGCAGCGAGGGCGCGCTCCGCCGCGCCGCCCGCCTCGCCGACGGCTGGCACGCCACCGCCACCACCCACGAGGCGTTCCGCCAGGGCGCCGAGGCCGTGCGCCGCTTCTGGAAGGAGGCCGGCCGCCAGGGCGAGCCTGTCCTGTCGCTTCGCATCCCGCTCTTCGTCGACGGCGTCCATCGGCCGGCGGTGGATATGGCCTTCATGCGCGGCCGCCCGGCGGTGACCGGATCGGTCGCGCAGGTGACCGAGACGCTGCGCGGCTTCCAGGCGCTCGGCTGTGCTCACGTCGCCCTCGAAGTCTCGTACTCGGTCTATCCCGCTATCCTGGAGACCATCGACCTCCTGGCCCGGGAGGTGAAGCCGGCGGTCGCGTGAGACCGTGCCGGGCGCCGCGGCTTCACGCGTTCCACTCGGGCGGGCCGTCATCCATGTAGCCGCACTGCTCGCACGGGCTCGCATAGTGCGTGGCCGGGGGCATGGCCACCGCGAGCCGGAGCGAGAGCTCCTCGCCCACGTTCCGGATGTGGTGGACCGTCCCTCGCGGCACCCACACGATGTCGCTCCGGCTCGCCCGAAAGACCACCCCGCCGGTCAGCTCCCACTCCAGCAGCCCGGCGAGGACGACCCACCATTCGTCGAAGTCGCGGTGCCAGTGGGGGCGGTTGCCACCGCCCGGTGGACTGGCGATCAGCGTGACCAGTTGACGCTCGTCGGCGATGAGCCGGCGGGCCCAGGGCGGGGACCCCATCTGCCCGATCACGTCGGCGACGCGGGTATGGAGCACGTTGGGCCAGGTGGCGTTCGCCGTGCTCGGGGGAGCCGGGCCCGGCGCCAGACGGCCGATGACGATGGTCGAGGGCGGCGAGGGATCGGTCGGCATCTTCACCTCATGAGGATCGCCAGGACCATGGCACTAGGCGTGCTCGATTTCTTCTCCGCCTGCGCCAGCCAGGAGCCCATCTCGCGGTACGCCCCGTCGGAATGCGCCCAGCCTAGCCCGGTGGCTGGCGCAGGGTCAAGGCGTGGGCCCGTCAGGCGTGGGCCTGTCGCCGGACGAAAGCCACGTTCGCCCCAGTATCTGGGGCCGCCGGGTGGAGACGGGCCCGGCCGGCGGGGCCCGGGGCATCATTTGCGGGGGTAGGCGGCGGGTTGCTATCATGACAGAGCCTGCCCGGAGCGCCCCCGTTTCCTCGCGCCGCGCTTCCCGGGCGAACCCGTTCGCGTCCCGCGAGGAGGCAGCGTATGGCGTCCGTCTGGACCGGGGTCATCACCTTCGGGCTGGTGTCGATCCCCATCAAGCTCTACGTCGCCGCGCGCCCGGAGACGGTCTCGTTCAACCAGCTCCATTCGGTCTGCCGCTCGCGGCTTCGCCAGAAGCTCTACTGCCCGACCTGCGAGCGCGACGTCGAACGCGCCGAGATCGTCAAGGGCTACAAGCTCGACGGATACGTCGTGATGGAGGACGCCGATTTCGAGGCGGCCGAGCGCGAAGGCTCACGCGCGCTCGAGGTGCTGGAGTTCGTGGAGGTCGCGAGCGTCGACCCGATCTACCTCGAGCGGTCCTACTACCTGGCCCCGCAGGAGGCGAGTGAGCGGGCCTATCACGTCCTCCTCCGGGCGCTGGCCGAGGCCGGGAAGGCCGCGGTCGTGCGGTTCGTCATGGGGACACGCGAGTATCACGCGCTCCTGCGCCCGTCGGACGGGAAGCTCGTGCTGCACACGCTCTATTACGGCGACGAGGTGCGGGAGCTCGAGGCCCGCTGGAAGCCGGTCGAGCCCTCGCCCCAGGAGGTGGAGCTGGCCAAGAAGCTGATCGACGCCCTGGCCCAGGACTTCGATCCCGGCAAGTACCACGACGAGTACCGGGCCAAGCTCCTCGAGCTGATCCAGAAGAAGGGCGAGGGGCAGACGATCGTCCCGCCGGCCGAGCGACGCGAGCCGGCGAAGGTCGTGAACCTGATGGAAGCCCTCCGGCAGTCGGTCGAGCAGGTGAAGAAGCCCCTGTCGAAGGTCGAGCCCGAGGCCCGCGAGGCTGTCGCCGGCAAGGTCAAGCGAGCCGCCGCGGCCGGGGGCCGCCCCGCCCGGAAGACGGCCCGAAAGTAGTCGGGAGTCAGCTGTGTGGGTTTTCACGGACCGGGAGGTCAGCCGCCTCCTGGCCCTCACGCCCCGCCGGGCCACTCAGCTCCGGCGCCTCGGGCTCCTCCATCCGGCCGATCGCCCGGGCTCGTATAGCTTCCGCGAGATCGTGAGCCTGCGGGTCGCCAAGACCCTTCTCGAGCAAGGGCTGACCGTCCGGCAGGTGCGGAGGGCGCTGGGCGCACTGCGACGGCTGGTTCCCGATTCCGAGGCGCCCCTGGCCGAGCTGCGGGTGGCGGTCCGGGGCGGCGAGGTCTTCATCGAGAAGGATGCCCAGCTCCTGGAACCCTCCGGGCAGATCGTGATGGAGTTCTCGGGCAAGGAGCTCGAGGAAGCCGCCCGGGACTCGGCGCTCCGGGGGCTGGTGCGGCCTATCGCCCGGCCGGAGAACGAGGCCGACCGCTGGTTCGACCTGGCGTCCCAGTGGGACGGAGAGCCCGCCCAGTGGGAGCGCGCGCTCGACGCGTACCAGCGGGTCACGACGCTGGATCCGCAGCACGGAGCCGCCTGGAACAATCTCGGCCTGCTCCACCATCGGATGGGCCGCTACGAGGACGCCCGGCGGCACTACGAGCTGGCGCTGGCTGCCGATCCCATCTGCGCCGAGGCAGCCTACAATCTCGGCTCCCTCCACGACGACCTCGCCGACCTCGGGCAGGCGGTCGCCTGGTACCGACGGGCCCTGGAAGTGCGGCCCGACTACGCCGACGCTCACTTCAACCTGGCGGCCGCGCTGGAGCGGCGGGGCGACGTCACGGCGGCGCGGCGTCACTGGCTCCGCTACCTCGACCTGGATCCGGAGAGCCGCTGGGCCGAGATCGCGCGCGCCCGCGCCTACGCGCCCCCGGAGTAGGAGTGTCGGAGTAACCCGGCGCCTACGGCCGACCATGCGGTGCAGCGACGAGCGCTCCGAGCGGCGGCTTTGCCGCCGCGACCCCTCTTGGGGGAGGTTTCGGAGGGGGCCGTCGAGGCCCCCCCCGAGCACCTAGATGCGAGTCCTCCTCGTCGGCGGCGGTGGCCGCGAGCACGCCCTGGCCTGGAAGCTCGCGCAGAGCCCGCACGTGACCCGCCTCTACGCGGCGCCCGGCAACCCGGGCATCGCCGAGGTCGCCGAGTGCGTGCCGATCGCGGTGGACGCCGTGTCGGAGCTGGCCCGCCTGGCCACGCGGGAACGGATCGCCCTCACCATCGTCGGCCCGGAGCTGCCGCTCGCCCTCGGGATCGTGGACCACTTCGCGGAGCAGGGCCTTCCGGCCTTCGGGCCCACGCGGGCGGCCGCCGAGCTCGAGAGCTCCAAGATATTCGCCAAGCAGCTCTTCGCCCGCTACGGGATCCCGACCGCGCGCTTCGGGACCTTCGAGGATCCCGTCAAGGCCCGCGAGTTTGCGCGGGGCCTCGGCGGCCGGGCCGTCGTGAAGGCCGATGGCCTGGCGGCCGGGAAGGGCGCCGTCGTCTGCCGTGATCTCCCGTCGACCGAGCAGGCCATCGGCGACATGCTCGAGCGGCGCGTGTTCGGAGCCGCCGGCGCTCGCATCGTGGTCGAGGAGTTCCTCGAGGGGGAGGAGGTCTCCCTCTTCGCCCTCACCGACGGCCACGCGATCTGCCCGCTCGGAGCCGCCCAGGACCACAAGGCCGTGTTCGACGACGACCGGGGCCCGAACACGGGAGGGATGGGCGCCTACTCGCCGCCGCCCGTCCTCGGCGCCGAGCTGACGGGGACGATCGTCGAGACGGTGCTGCGCCCTACCGTCGAGGCGATGCGGGCCGAGGGGCGTCTGTTTCGCGGCGTCCTGTACGCCGGGCTCATGCTGACGCGCGAGGGGCCGAAGCTCCTCGAGTACAACGTCCGCCACGGCGATCCCGAGTGCCAGGCTCTCATGGTCCGGCTGGCGGGCGATCTCCTCCCTCTGTGCCGGGCGGTCGCCGAGGGCGCCGGCCTGCCGCCGGAGGTCGCCTGGCGTCCCGAGGCGGCGGTGTGTGTCGTGCTCGCCTCCGGTGGGTACCCGGGGTCGTATGCGACGGGTCACGCGATCACCGGCATCGAGGCGGCCGCCCGACACGCGGGCGTCTCGGTCTTTCACGCCGGCACGGCGGTGCGGGACGGGCGCCTCGTGACGGCCGGGGGCCGCGTCCTCGGCGTGACCGCGCGCGGACCCGACATCCCGGCGGCGATCGAGGCCGCCTATGCCGCGGTCGCGGAGATCCGCTTCGAGGGCATGCACTACCGGCGGGACATCGGGCGCCGAGCATCGCGACGCCTCGGGAGACCGGCATGAGCCGGGCCAGCGCGGGGCCGCGGGTCGGCATCTTGATGGGAAGCGACTCGGACCTCGAAGTGCTGCAGGAAGCGGCCAGGGTGCTCGAGGCCCTCGGGGTCTCGTACGAGATGACGGTGGCGTCCGCCCACCGGACGCCCGAGCGGACTCGGCGGTGGGTGCAGGAGGCGGCCGGCCGCGGTGTCCGGGTCTTCATCGCCGGCGCCGGCGGTGCCGCCGCGCTGCCGGGCTTCGTGGCGTCCGAGACGACGATGCCCGTGATCGGCGTACCGATGCCATCGGTGCTGAACGGCCTCGACTCGCTCCTGTCGATGGTCCAGATGCCGCGAGGGGTGCCCGTCGCGACCCTCGCGATCGGCAAGCCCGGCGCCGCCAACGCCGGGATCCTGGCCGCCCAGATCCTCGCCGTGGCGGACGAGGCCGTGGCGCGACGGCTCCGGACCTTCCGCGACGAGCTGGCCCGGGAGGTGGAAGCCCGGGCTCGGAAAGTCGAGGCCGCGGCACGGCCGGATCCCACGCGTGGGGGCAGCGCGTGACACACGGTCCGGGGGCCGACCGCGGCGCCGGATGACCACCCGGGAGGCCCGCGCGCGAATGCTCCCGATCGACCCGGAGCGCCCGGCCCCGGCCATCTTGGTCACCGCCGCCGGTGTCATCCGGGACAGCGGCCTGGTGGCCTTCCCCACCGAGACCTTCTACGGCCTGGGCGCCAACGCGCTCGACCCCGAGGCCGTGGCGCGGGTGTTCCGCGCCAAGGGGCGGCCGGCCGACAAGCCCCTCCTCGTCCTCGTCGATTCGCTGGCGATGGCCGAGGCCGTCGTCGCCGAGCTGCCCGGCCGGGCCCGGCAGCTGATCACGCGCTACTGGCCCGGGCCGCTCACGCTGATCCTGCCGGCCCGATCTCATCTTCCCGCCGCGCTCACCGCGGGAACCGGCACGATCGGCGTGCGCGTCTCCGGCCACCCGCTGGCCCGCGCCCTGGCGCAGGCGGCGGCCCTGCCGATCACGGCGCCCAGCGCCAACCTGCACGGAGACCCGAGCCCGCGGACGGCGGCCGAGGTGATGGCCAGCCTCGGCGACCGCGTGGATCTCGTCCTCGACGGCGGTGTGACGGCCGGCGGGCCGCCCTCCACCGTGCTCGACCTGACCGGGGTCGAGCCGCGCATCGTGCGGCCCGGGGCGGTGGTGCTGACACCTGACGACCTCAGGCCCGCCTGACGCGTGGAGCTGGTCTCCCGCCGGGCCCTCGTCCGCCTGGCCGTCCTGGTGTCACTGCTGGCCGCCGCGGGCGTGGTCGTGTGGCTCCTGATGCTCCGCATGCCGGGCGCGAGCCATCACGGAGCGCTGGCCCCGCTCACGGACCCCGAGGTCGCCCTCCGCGACGAGCTGCGCCGGCACGTCGCGGTGCTGGCGGGGGAGATCGGCGAGCGCCACCTTCTCGTCCCGGCGAAGCTCGCCCGGGCGGTAGAGTACCTGGAGGCGACGTTCGCCAGCGCCGGCTATCACGTCCGCCGCCATACCTACGAGATCGAACATCAGGCGCTTCCCGCTCCCGAGGCGGTGCGCGTGTTCCACAACCTCGAGGTGGAGCGCCCCGGCGCCGCCCGGGCCGAGGAGATCGTCCTCGTCGGGGCCCACTACGACACCGTTCTGGGTACCGGGGGCGCCAACGACAACGCCAGCGGCGCCGCCGCCGTCCTCGCCCTGGCCCGGCGCTTCGCGAGCCGCACGCTGCCCCGGACGCTCCGGTTCGTCCTGTTCGCCAATGAGGAGTTCTACTTCCAGCGGCCGCAGATGGGCAGCCTCGTCTACGCCCGGGCACTCCGCCGGCGCGGCGACCGCGTGGTCGTGATGCTGAGTCTCGAGACGATCGGTTATTACTCGGACCGCGAGGGCAGCCAGCTCTATCCCCCGCCGCTGGGTCTGGTTTTCCCGTCGGTCGGTAACTTCGTCGGGTTCGTCGGGAACCTCGGCTCACGGGCCGAGGTCCGGTCGGCGATCGCCGCGTTTCGCCGCCATGCCCGCTTCCCCTCGGAGGGGGCGGCCATGCCACCCATCCTGCCCGGGATCGCGTGGTCGGATCACTGGGCGTTCTGGCAGGCGGGCTATCCCGCGCTCATGGTCACCGACACCGCGCCGTACCGCTATCAGTGGTACCACCATCCGGGAGACACCCCGGACAAGCTCGACTACGAACGGATGGCGCGCGTGGTCGCCGGACTGGGGTCGATGCTGGCGGAGTTGGCGGGGCTCCCCGGGGCGGGCGCTCAGTGAGGCGGCCCGGCTCGATCATCGAATGGTGAGGGACAGGGGCACGTGGTATCATTTGAGTGAGCCTCGATGCCTCATGTGAGCGGCGTCGTCCTGGCTGGCGGCAAGAGCCGGCGGATGGGCGGGTCGCCGAAAGCCCTGATTCCCTTCGGCGAGCGGCCGCTCATCCAGCACATCGTGGACGCACTGGGTTCCGTTCTGCCGGACTGTCTGATCGTGACCAACTCGCCGGAGCTGTACGGGTTTCTCGGCCTGCCGATGGTTGGCGACGCCTTTCCGGAAGGGGGCTCCCTCGGCGGGATCTACTCCGGGCTCCGGGCGGTCCCCGGGGAGGCGGCGATCTGCGTCGCGTGCGACATGCCCTTTCTCGCCCCGCGGCTCATCGCGTACCTGGCCGGGCGGGCCGGCGAAGCGGACGTCGTGATCCCGGAGGCGGCCGGGGAGCTCCAGCCGCTCCACGCCGTCTACTCGAAGGCCTGCCTCCCCGCCATGGAGCACCGCCTCCGCGCGGGCCGGCTCAAGGTCGTCGGCTTCTTCGACGAGGTGCGCGTCCTGCGCGTCCCGGCCGAGACGGTCGCGCAGTACGCGGTCCCCGAGCTGGCGTTCATGAACCTCAACACGCCCGACGACCTGGCGCGAGCCGGCGCGTTGTGGGGCGAGCGGTCCGTGGCCCACGGAGGGCGGCACGTCTGAGACACCGTGACGAATGACCCTCGAGCACCACAGGCTGAACTGATGCCCGCCGAGCGCCTCCAGACGGGGCGCGAGATCGGCTCCATCGCGAAGCTGAACGGGCTGCCGGCGGCCGTCCGGGAGGGACTCTACACGCGCCTGGTGCCGTCCGAGGTCCTGGCGCGGGTGGCCGTGGACCGGCGCACCGGCATGAACGCGGCCGGGGATCGACTCGTGCGCGTGGTGGCCTCGCCGGGGCAACCCTGGGCGCGGGTCGAGGTGCGCGCGGCCTGGGACGACCGCGACCCGCTGCTGCTGGTCGACGTCGAGACGAGCCCTTTCGGGGTGCCCGAGCTCTCGTTCGTCCAGATCACCGACCCGACCAGCCCACGCTTCGACATCGACCGCGATGCGGCCGGGCGCGACACGCTCTTCGGCACGGAGACGCGGAACCGGCCGGAGGAGGCGCGGGCTCTCGCCGCCGGCCTCGCCCCGGGCCAGGTACGCCACGGGCTCCGGCTCCTCGGGCACGTGATGACGGCGATGGAAGACTTTTGCCGGCTCCTGGGGACGGAGCTGTTTCTGATCGAGCCGCTCTTCTACCATTCGGCGCTCCTGTACGAGCGTCACGGATGCGCGTACCTCTTCGGCCGTGAGCTGATGGAGGAGATCGATACGGAGTTTCGGCCGGGCGGGCGCCTCCAGGCGGCGCTCGACGGATCGAGCGTCTTCCGGCAGCCGGGCATGGCCGAAACGATCCGGGGACGGAGCTGGGCGATCCACGACGGGATCCTGAGCGCCCTGAACGGCGCTTCGTGGGGCGGGGTCAAGATGTACCGGCAGGCCGGCCGTCCGGCGGACATTTCGACCTTCCCCGGGGCACGCTACTGATGGCGCTCGCCGAGGCGCGGACGCTCGTCGACGTCCTCGCGGCCCGGGCTCGCCTGGAGCCGGATGAGGTCTACTTCGAGGTCTACGACGAGCCGATCACGTATCGCATGCTGTGGGGGATGAGCGGTCGGTACGCGGCGGGCCTCGCCGCGGTCGGGATTGGCCGGGGGGACCGGGTGGCGATCCTCCTGCCGACCTGCAAGGAGTTCTTCGCGACCTTCTTCGGAGTCATGGCCCTCGGCGCCATCCCCGTCCCGCTCTATCCCACGTCGGGCCCCGAGACGCTGGCGGCGATCTTCGCCCACTCGGGCGCCCGGGCCGCCGTGACCATCTCGTGGTTCGAGGCGGCGATTCGGCGCGCCCAGGGGAGCGCGCCCACGCTCGAGCGGCTCCTCGAGCCCGACGAGCTCGAGCGGAAGGCCGAGCCGGCCGCGCGGCCGAGCCTCACGGGCGAGGACACCGCGTTCCTTCAGTACACATCCGGCTCCACCGGGCAGCCGAAGGGAGTGGACCTGCCGCATCGAAGCGTCCTCGCCAACATCCGGGCCTTCGTCGACGCCGTCCAGCCTCGCCCCCGGGAGCCGGTCGTCAGCTGGCTCCCGCTCTACCACGACATGGGGCTGATCGGCCTCGGGCTCGGTTCGCTCTACGCCGGGTGCCATCTGCACCTCCTGCCCCCGGACCTCCGGAATCCGCGCCAGTGGTTGGAGCTCGTGACGGCGACGCGGGCCGGGATCACCGCGTCCCCCGACTTCGGCTACCGGAACTGCGTCCGGAACGTCCGCGATCGCGCCGGTCTCGACTTGTCCTCGCTCCGGCTGGCGTTCACCGGGGCGGAGCCCGTGCGGCCAGAGACGGTGAGGGACTTCGAGGCCTGCTTCGGGCTCAAGAACGTGCTGGTGCCGGCCTACGGGTTGGCCGAGGCGACGCTGGCCGTGGCCGTGGGTGATCTCGGGGTGCCCATCCGGGTCGATCCTTCCGGCCGGTTCGTGGGCGCGGGGCGGCCGATTCCGGGGGTCGAGGTCGCGATCTGGGAGGATGCTCCGGAGGGCGAGGACGGCCGCTTCCTCCCGTCTGGTGAGGTCGGCGAGATCGTCGTGCGAACACCGGCCGCGATGCGTGGCTACTACCGCGATCCGGAGGCGACGGCCCGGGCGTTTCGCTCCGGCTGGCTACATACCGGCGACCTCGGGTACCTCGAGTCGGACGGTTATCTGTTCGTGGTCGGGCGGCAGAAGGACGTGATCATCGTGCGCGGGGAGAACGTGATGCCGCTCGACGTCGAGAAGGTGGTGGATACCGTGTCCGGTGTCCGATACTCGGCGGCGGTGGGCCTCGGCTCCGAGCGCGTGAGCACCCAGCGCCTGGTGATCGTCGCCGAGGTTCGGGACCCCGACACCGGCCCCGAGCAGGCGTCGGCCCTGGTGCGAACCATCGTCCGGGCCGTCCGCGGGATCCGGGGCTTCCGGCCCTCCCGCGTCCTGCTGGTCCGCCCGGGGACCATCCCCAAGACCACGAGCGGGAAGATCCAGCACGCGCGACTGGTCGAGCTGGTGACGAACGCGGAGCTGGGCGACGCCCTGGTCTATCCGTCGCGGGATGCCGCGCTGCGGCGCTCGCGCGCCCGGGGGGATGGCTAAGAAGCGGAGCGCCCGGCGGCGTCCCGTGCGGCCGCGCAAGCCGATGCCCCGAAAGCCGCCGAAGGTCGAGGTGCCGCCGACCGTTTACCGGCGGCGCCCCAAGCATCCGAAGCCGCCGAGCCCGGAAATCTGAGCGATGTGTCGGAGCAACCCGGTGCCGACCAGCGAGCGCGTGGAACGGCGGGGCCTCTTCCGAGCGGCGGCTTCGCCGCCGCGACGACGGCGGGGCATCGGGGTCTTCCGAGACCCCCCCGAGATTTAGAGATGCGGCCGGCGGTCGTGGTCCACTACCACGAGATCAGCCTCAAGGGCGGGAACCGCCCGTTGTTCCTCCGGCGACTCGGCAGGAACATCATGCAGGCGACGGCCGGGTGCGGCGTGCGGGCGGTCCGCCGCCTGCCCGGACGGCTCGTCCTCGACCTCGCGCCCGATGCCGACCTCCCCGCTCTGCGGGCGCGGATCGGGACGGTCTTCGGCGTCGCGAATTTCGCGCCGGGGCTCGCGCTGGCGCCCGACCTGGAGACGGTCAAGGCGGCCGTGCTCGAGCTGCTCGAGGGGCGGAGCTTCGAGTCGTTCCGGATCACGGCGCGCCGGACCTTCAAGGTCTTTCCCATGACCTCGGAGGAGGTGAACCGCGAGCTCGGCGCCCTGGTGCTCAAGCACTTCCCCACGCGCGTCAACCTCACGCAGCCCGCGCTGACGGTGTACGTGGAGCTCCTGCCGCGAGAGGCGCTCGTCTACGTGGATCGGGTGCCGGGCCCGGGCGGACTGCCCGTCGGCGTCTCCGGGCGGGTCCTGAGCCTGCTGTCCGGCGGGATCGATTCCCCGGTCGCCGCCCGTCGCCTCCAGAAGCGCGGGTGCGAGGTCGAGTTCGTCCACTTCCACTCGGTGCCCTACCTTGCCGACACCTCTCAGGGGAAAGCCCGCGCCCTCGTCGGCCGGCTCGTCCGCCACCAGTTCACCGCCCGGCTCTGGCTCGTGCCGTTCGGCGACATCCAGCGTGAGGTGGTGCTCGCGGTGCCGCCGGCCCTCCGTGTGGTCGTCTACCGTCGCCTCATGGCGCGCATCGCCGAGGCACTGGCCGGCCGGGTCGGGGCCCTGGCGCTGGTGACCGGCGAGAGCCTCGGCCAGGTGGCCTCGCAGACGCTCGAGAACATCGCGCGCACGACCGAGGTGGTGAGCCTCCCCATCCTCCGCCCGCTCATCGGCATGGACAAGGAGGAGATCATCCGGGAGGCGAAGGCGATCGGCACCTACGACATCTCCATCGAGCCGGACCAGGACTGCTGCACCCTGTTCGTCCCGAAGCACCCGGAGACCCGGACGAGCGTCGCCTCGGTGACGCGGGCCGAAGCCCGGCTGGAGGTGGCCCGTCTGGTGGAGGAAGGCGTCGGGAAGGCGACCGCGGAGACCTTCGCGCTCTCAGGGGCCGCCCTGGCCGGCGCCGACCCCACGCCGGAGGGCTCCTAGGAGCCCTCCGGCGTGCCCGGGCGTCACGCGATGACGGACCGCCGACCGTTGGGTGTTCCGCTCCGAGCGCGGGCTTTGCCCGCGCAACCCTCCTGGGGGAGGTCTCGGAGGGGGCCGTTGAGGCCCCCTCCGAAGAGCTAGGACATGGCCGAGCGCTCCAAGGTGCTGGTGGTCGAGGACGAAGAGCGGATTCGGACGCTCTTCGAGGACGCCCTGAGTCTGTGGGGGTACCACGTCACCACCGCCAGCACCGGAGCCGAGGCGATCGAGCTGATCCAGGGACAGCTCTTCGACACGGTCCTCTGCGATATCCGGATGCCCGAGATGGACGGCCTCACCATCCTGCGCGAGATCAAGCGCCACGATCCGTCCATCGAGGTCGTCATGATCACGGGCTATCCCGCCGTCGCCACGGCCGTGGAGGCTCTCAAGCTCGGCGCCTACGACTACCTGGCCAAGCCCGTCAGCCTGGACGAGCTCCATCACCTGATGGACCGTCTCATGGAGCGACGCTTCCTCCGGCGGGAGGTGAGCTCGCTCCGCAGCCGGCTCGGGGTCGAGCTCCCGCTCAAGGAGATGGTGGGAAGGTCGCCCCGGATGCAGCGCGTCCGGGACGTGGTCGCCAAAGTCGCCACCACCGACTCTCCCGTCCTGATCGAGGGCGAAAGCGGGACGGGCAAGGATCTCGTGGCCGCCGGTATCCATCGGCTGTCCGCGCGAGGCAAGGGACCGTTCATCCCTGTCAACTGCGGGGCGGTGCCCACCGAGCTCCTGGAGTCCGAGTTCTTCGGCCACGTGCGGGGGGCCTTCTCGGGTGCCGTGGCCGACCATCTCGGCCTCTTCCGCTCGGCCCACGGCGGCACGCTCTTCCTCGACGAGGTGACCGAGCTCCCGCCCGCCCTGCAGGTCAAGCTCCTGCGTGTCCTCGAGGAGAAGGAGATCCGGCCGGTCGGGTCGGCCAAGAGCCATCCGGTGGACGTCCGGGTCATCGCCGCGACCAACCGGAACCTGGAGCAGGCCCTCCGGGACGGTGTCCTCCGCCAGGACCTCTTCTACCGTCTCAACGTGGTACGGCTCGCGATGCCTCCGCTCCGTGATCGCAAGGAAGACATCCCCGCTCTCGCGAGCTACTTCTTGCGCCAGCTCAACGAGCGGTTCGGGCGGGACGTGACGGGGGTCTCCTCCGAAGCGATGGCGGCGCTCGTGGCTCACGACTTTCCGGGCAACGTCCGGGAGCTGGAGAACCTCCTCGAGCGCGCCTATGCCCTGGGCGCGCGGGGCGAGATCATGCTCGCGGATCTGCCGGCCCTGGCGCCGACGATCCAGAGCCCACCTTCGGGCCGAGAGCTGCCCAACCTCGCCGAGGTGGAGCGCGAGCTGATCCTCCGGGCCTTGCGGCTGCACGGGAACGACAAGGAGCGGGCCGCCCGCGCCCTCGGCATCTCCCGCCGCACGCTCTACCGTCGC
Source organism: Candidatus Methylomirabilota bacterium (assembly GCA_036005065.1). NCBI lineage: Bacteria > Methylomirabilota (SeqCode) > Candidatus Methylomirabilota bacterium. The sequence goes on from DASYQW010000197.1 coordinate 99,924, forward strand.
CTCAAGGAGTACGGCCTCTAGTTTCTTCGGAGGGGGCCTCTGCGGCCCCCTCCGAGACCTCCCCCAGGACAGGTTGCGCCGGCAAAGCCGGCGCTCGGAGCAGGCACAGCAACCGTCGGCGGTCCGGCGTTCGCGTAGCGCCTGGTTAACCCGACAGGCTCCCAGTGTCCCACGCGAGCCGCCGGGTTCGCAATTCCATCCCGGCCCGCTCCGGCATGCTAGACTCCCGCTATGAGGGCCCGGCCGGGCATCGCCGAGTGGTTCGCAGAAGAGGGGCTCGCCCTCGGCGGGTGGCCGGGGGAGCCGGGCGCGCCATGGACCTCGATCTGATCCGAAGCCTCGTCATTTCCGGCACCAGCAAGATCGTCCTCCTCTCCGCCGACGGCCTCGGCGGGTTCCCCCATCCCGAGACGGGCCGCTCCGAGCTCGAGACCGCGCGGCTGCCGCACCTCGACGCGCTGGCGCGCCGGGGGGCCTGCGGCCTGATCCGCCACGTGGCCCCCGGGATCACGCCGGGGAGCGGGCCCGGGCACCTCGGCCTCTTCGGCTACGACGCGCTCCGCTATCGGGTGGGGCGCGGGGTCCTGGAAGCGCTGGGGATCGAGTTCGACCTCCGGCCCGGGGATCTGGCCGCCCGCGGGAACTTCTGCACGGTGGACGCGGCCGGGCGGATCACCGACCGCCGCGCCGGGCGGATCCCCACCGCGCGCTGCGTGGAGCTGGTGGCACGGCTGCGCCGCATCCGGCTTCCCGAGGTCGAGGTCTTCGTCGAGCCGGTCAAGGAGCACCGCTTCGTGCTGGTCCTGCGCGGCCCGGACCTGTCCGGGCCCCTCTCCGAGACGGACCCCCAGGCGACCGGGCGGCCGCCCCTCCCCGTCGAGCCGCTGGCCCCCGAGGCGCGCCGGGCCGCCGACCTCGTCAACCGGTTCGTGGACGAAGCCCGCCGCCTCCTCGCCGACGCCGGGCCGGCCAACATGGTCCTCCTGCGCGGGTTCGACCAGCTCCCGGCGCTCCCCCGGTTCCCCGAGGTCTACGGGCTCCGCGCCGCCGCGATCGCGGCCTACCCGATGTACCGGGGACTGGCGCGGCTCGTCGGGATGGACGTGCTCAAGACCGGGGGCGCGTTTGGCGAAGAGGTCGGGACCCTCGCCGCCCACTGGGCGGCCTACGACTTCTTCTTTCTCCATTACAAAGACACCGACAAGGCGGGCGAGGACGGGGACTTCCCCGGCAAGGTGGCGGCCCTCGAGCGTCTCGACGCCGAGATCCCGGCCATCGAGGCCCTCCGGCCCGACGTCCTGGTGGTGACCGGGGACCATGCCAGCCCGGCCGTGCTGAAGGGCCACTCCTGGCACCCGGTCCCCGTGCTGCTCTCCGGCCTGTACGCGGGAGCCGACGCGGTGGAGCGCTTCACCGAGCGGGCCTGCGCCGCCGGGAGCCTCGGGACCTTCCCGGCCCACCAGCTCATGCCGCTGGTCATGGCGACCGCCCTCCGGTTCACCAAGTTCGGCGCCTAGGTCATTTTCGGGGGGGTCTCGGAAGACCCCCCCGATGCCCCCCCACCGTGGCGGCGGCGAAGCCGCCGCTCGGAGCACTCCTCGATGCCCCACGCGCTCGGTGGCCGGCGCCGGGTTACTCCGACACGCGCCTAGCGGGTGGGACTGGGCCTCGGTCAGGCGCGCACGCCCGGAGCCGCAATACTTGACCCCCTCCCCGGGGAGGGGTACAGTCGAGATGCACCCACACGTCGTCTCTTTCCGGCCTCCGTGGGCTTGAAAGCGGGAGAGTGGTCATGGAGGCGCCGAAGCCGCAGCGCCCGCTGCCCCGGGCGCGAAACCACTCCGGGAACCGACAGTCCCGGGCCGGTCCGACCTCGCCCGACCGCCGGGCCGCGTTCGACGTCGTGGCGCTGGCGGCCTCGGCCGGGGGACTGAAGGCCCTGAGCCGTCTCCTGGCCGCGCTTCCCCAC
>DASYQW010000198.1 GCA_036005065.1 Candidatus Methylomirabilota bacterium
GGTGCTGGCCCGTGGTCAGCCAGAGCAGCAGCCGAAAGAGCACGTCGGCCGCCGGGTGGACCACCAGCGCCCGATGCGCCAGCCCCCGATGCAGGTAGATCGAGGTGGCGATGACCGCGAGCTGGGTGAGGGCGATGGTGATGAAGGCAACCGTGAGGGCTTGAGTCAGCACAGGAATCTCCTCTTGTGTGAGCGCCGGTGGCGGCGCCGGTGACGGCAAGGCTGTCTGTGTACTACAACAATAGTACACACGGACACCCACGTCAAGACGGAACTCCAGGGGCCTCCACGGACGACCGGCTACCTGTCACGGCCCCTCGGCGGGCTCGCCGCCCGGCGCGGCCTTCGTGATCGCCCGGGCCCTTTCGCGAGGCGAGACCCCCTGCCCCGCGAGCGGACCGGCGCCCCGGCGGTCGGGCAGGATCAGCTACCGTATTCCATGATGTAGAGTCACGGAGCTCAGGCGGCGAGGAAGTGGGGAACCGCGATGTGGCCCAGCACGGCGTGGGGATCCTGCAAGAGCTTCCACATCGCCCACTCGTCTTCGGTCTTGAGGTTCACACCGAGGTGGGCGCCGAGCTTGCGGCCGTGCAGCATCACGCGCTCGCCGATCGGCCGCCGCACGCCCTCGAACTGCGCGAGTTCCGCGTCGATGTCGGCGCCGTGAGCCCCGAGCGCATCCGCCAGAGCCCGAGCGTCCTCCGCCGCCTTCGACACGCCGAACCCCATGTGCGGCCGGCCGACCGATGCGGCATCGCCGATCAGCACGACGCGGCCGAGCACCATCCGAGGTGACGCCAGGTCGTAAATCGGCGTGAAGACCTCCCAGCCAACCCGGCGAAGCAGCGCCGCCGTGAACAACCCGGACATCGACCCGCCGATCACGATGGCGCGTCGACCGACTCTCCGGGAGCCTCGGGCGGCGCTCAATCGAGCCTCCACGCCTCCACAGAAGCTGGCGCTGGCCCGATCGACGGCGACTCGTGGACGGCGCCGGTCACCCCGTCGACGACCAGCAGGCAACCGTCGGTGAGGCGACGCGTGGCGTCGGCCACGCCGAGGACGGCCGGAAGGCCGCGCTCACGGGCCAGGGCGGCGAGATGCGAGGTGCTGCCGCCGAGCTCGGCCACCACCGCCGCCACGCGCGGGAGGACGGACGCCAGCGCCGGTCCGGCCACCCGCGTGACCAGCACGTCTCCGACCTCGACACGCGCCAGATCCGCCTCGTGCCGCACGACGCGCGCCGGCCCCGCCGCCCGACCCACCCCGGCCGGCTGGCCCACCAGGAGCGCTGAGCCGGGCCCGGGCGGCCCGGTGTCGCGCGCTTCAGCCACGTCGAGCGGTCGCGCCTGCAGGACGTGGAAGCCCAGCTCGTCGAGCGCCCACTCGACCTCGACCGGCTCGCCGAGCGCGGCCTCGACGGCGAGGACCAGGCGTGCCAGGGCCAGCGCCTCGGTCTCCGTGAGACACGGCGCGCCCATCTGCTCCGGCGCCACGGAACGCCAGCGGCCGCCGTCCCCGGGCCCGAGGCACCGAGGCTTGCGGCCCGGCGTGACGCGTCGAAACGCTGGTCCCTCGCGACGCAGGACATAGCGGTCCGGCACCACCTCGCCGTGAGCCACGGCCGGCCCCAGACCCCAGGCGGCGGTGAGAACGAGCGACCCGTCCGGCGTCCGGCTCAAGGCCCCGCCCGCCGCGCGCGCCGGCACGAGCCGCTGGATCAGGACGGCCATCGCCGTCGCGGCCGGATCGAGTCCCCGCTCGCCCAGATAGCGGAGCGCGCGGGTCGACCAGAGCGAGGCCCAGCACGCGCGAACCGCCGTCACGAGATCACGGGCGTCGGCCACCCCCAGGAACGTCTCGAACTGCCCGGCGAAGGAGGCCCCCGGCGAATCCTCGAGGAGCGCGGACGAGCGGACAGCAACCAGCGCGCCCGCGGCGCCGGCCAGGCGCTCCCAGACGAGGGCCACGGCATCGGTGATCGATCGATCGAGAGGATCGCGCAAACAGACGAGCCGGCAGTTGAGCGCCCGCCGGCGGTCTCCGACGGTCACCTCGCGGCCGACGGCGGCGAGGTGGGCGCGATAGGCGCCCGCCGTCAGACAGAACCCGTCCGGAACAGGGAGGCCAGCGGCGCGGAGCCGCGCGAGGGTGGCGGCCTTGGGTCCGACCTGGGCTCTCGTGGCCGCGTCGCGATCGCTCAGGGCGACGAGCATGTCGTCCTCGCCCCTCAGTCCACGACGGTGATCTGCTCGACCGGGAAGTTCGAGATGATCTCGGTCCGGTCTTCGTGGACGATCAGCATCTCCTCGATCCGCACGCCGAACTCGTACCGCTTCCCGTGCTGGGTCTCGAGCGCGAAGACCATGCCCGGACGGATCTCCAACGGGTGATCGAGGGACCAGATGCGCGAGATCACCGGCTGGTCGTACTGGGCCAGGCCCAGGCCGTGTCCCCACAGGTTGGCCGCCGCCTGGTCCTCCTCCTCGTAGCCCCAGGCCTCCTTGGCCGAAGGCCACTTGAGCGCGATGTCCCGCGTGGTGGCGCCCGGCCGCACGGCGTGGATCGAGTCGTAGAGCCACTTGAGCGCGGTCGCGTAGTAGTCCTTCATCTCCTGGGTCGGCGGCTTGCCCACGCAGTACGTCCGGTAGTAGCAGGACTTGTAGCCGTTCCAGGTGAGCGCGGCCAGGTCCATGAACACGATGTCGCCCGGCTTGATGATCCGGTCGGAGAAGTTACGCCAGTTGGGCCAGGTATTCGGGCCGGAGGAGACGATGACGTCCTCGACGTCCTCCATGCCGGGGATGCCGTAGAGGTACTCCATGATGTGCGCGGTGACCTGATTCTCGGTCAGGCCCGGCTTGAGGAAGCGCATGGTCTCCCAGTGGGCGGCGTCCCCGATCGCCCCCACGACCCGCAGGCACTCCTGCTCGTCGACGTTCTTGATCGCCCGGGCCTCCATCATCGGCGTCATCCCGTCGGCCCACTTGAGCTTGGCCTCGCCGAAGGCCTGGAGCATGTTGATGTCGATGAAGTCCACCCCGAGCGTCTGGTCCAGCACCCCGAACCGCCGCATCTCCTCGACGATCGCGTCGGTGAACTTCTTGACCTGCTGGCGGGAGGCCGGCCCGGCCGCCCCCTTGATCCAGGCGTAGGACCAGCGCACGTTCTCGGGCGGGAGCCAGGG